>RZYO01000401.1 GCA_009930325.1 Spirochaetia bacterium
ATTTCGCCCACGAATATAATTTTTGTTCATAATTAGGAGAGAAGATGTGTGGAGAAAATGAATTCACAATCGTCTATTTCTTAGAATATGGGATAAACTAAGAATGCTCTTACTGGAGGTAATAACCACACATCAATTATATTATAGATAGATAAGTTTAATAATAAATTTATTTTTTGATATTTTGATAAATTTCTTTTAACTTATCAGTAAATTCTTTAATTTCGTATTTGTCTAACTTACCATCTTTATTTTTATCTATATAATTATATAGCTTATTAAGTCCCCAGTAAGTTATAGATTTAATAATTTGCATATACCATTTCATTTTTTCACGTCCTTAAATTTTTTTATAAGTTGTTCAAATTCAGAATATTTCATTTTGACTGTGCCTTGATAGTCATCTACAATATAAACCCAACCGTCTTTGATTATTGCTTTACCACTAATGTTCCAATTTGATGTATCAATTATATCAGTTGGGATTGTATAGTCTGCTTCCTTATGCTTTAAAGAATCTAACTCCTCTAAAAGCTCGTTTTTAATATCTTGTAATGAATAAAATTGTGTTTTCAGGTCTTCATACCAATCTATATAATGGTCTAACTGCACTTCTACACTTTCTAATTCTTCAGTAGATTCTTTTAGCTGAGCTTCTAACTCTTTAATCTTAATAATATACTGCTCGTCGTTGGAGCTGACTATCCGCTGCCATAATCTTTCAAATATGTTCATTTTGTATCACCTATTTTATATCTTTAAATGTATCATATCTGAATACACTTATGTTTTTACCTGCTAATAATTTATACAGGTTAAATTCTTTTTTGGTTATATTCCAACCTGGAAGTAGTAATGTTTTTCTTGGAAATAAAATCTTATGCATTAGGATTAATAGAATTGTTACCCATTTTGTATGTGGTTTTGCACCATATAACATAAATTGTATATTATAACCTTTCTTGTATAACCAAAACACATCTTGAGCTACAAAAAAACAATTAGGAAACTTCCAAACTGCAATTTTAATATCGTCTTGTAGGTATTTTGCATATGCTATTATTTCTTTTATATGATTTATCTTA
>RZYO01000163.1 GCA_009930325.1 Spirochaetia bacterium
AGAGATAATTTAAGCTAAGCCAAAATTCTAATAAAGATTTGAGCATAAAAAAGAAGGCGCTACTCAGTCCTTTCTAAAAAAGACTTTTGCAACACCCCCTTTTTTTTGTATCAAAATATAAGAAAATAATTGATCTGAATAAAAAAAATTATAAATTTATTTATAAATAAAATTACTTAATATAAGTATAGTTTTCTTTACCTAATTAAATAGATATTTATTTATCAAATTTAATTATATGTAAAAATTTATGGTACTTTTATAATTTTTTTATCAGTTTGTTATTATAAATCATTGAAGTAGATTGACACATAATTATGAATAACCTAATCTTTAATGACTATGTTATTTGTATAATTTTTTTTGGAGGAATTTATGAAACCAAACAACGAGAAATACGTTTATTTCTTTGGTAATGGTGAGGCAGAAGGAACTGCTTCAATGAAAGAGCTTTTAGGCGGAAAAGGTGCAAACCTAGCTGAAATGACTTCGATTGGACTACCAGTACCTCCCGGCTTTACTATTAGTACAGCAGCTTGTGAGTATTTTAATACTCATAATGGGGAACTACCAAAACAATTAGAAGACGAAGTTTTAGTTACATTAAAAAAACTTGAAGACACAATGGGTGCAAAATTAGGGGATAATGAAAATCCATTACTAGTTTCTGTTCGCTCTGGTGCAGCACAATCAATGCCTGGTATGATGGATACTGTATTAAATTTAGGTTTAAATCTTGACTCTGTTGCAGCTCTTATTAAAAAATCTGGAAATGAAAGATTTGCTTGGGATAGCTACAGAAGATTTATTCAAATGTTTGGTGATGTTGTAATGGATGTACCTCATCATGAATTTGAAAGTGCACTTCAAAGTGTAAAAGATGAAACAAATAAAGAATTTGATACCGAATTAAATGTTGAAGATTTAAAAAAAGTTATTGAAAAATATTTATTAGTATATAAAAGATATACTAATGAAGAATTCCCTACAGATCCAAAAGAACAATTATTCAAATCTATTATTGCAGTATTTAATTCTTGGAACAATGATAGAGCAATAAAATATCGCCAAATGAATGATATCAGAGGCTTATTAGGCACTGCTGTTAATGTTCAGAGTATGGTATTTGGTAATATGGGAGAAACTTCTGGAACAGGTGTTGCTTTTACAAGAGACCCATCAACAGGTGAAAACAAATTTTATGGTGAGTATTTAATGAATGCTCAAGGTGAAGATGTTGTAGCAGGAATAAGAACCCCACAACCAATTGACACTTTGCAAAAAGTTAATCCTGATGTTTATCAACAACTTGTAGATATTAGAAAAATATTAGAAAATCATTATCACGATATGCAAGACTTAGAATTTACTATTCAAGAAGGCAAACTGTTTATGCTTCAAACAAGAAATGGTAAAAGAACTGTATTCAGTTGGTTAAGATCTCAAGTTGAAATGGTTGAAGAAGGCTTAATTGATAAAGAAACAGCGGTCTCAAGAGTTCCTGCTGGTGAGTTTAATAAATTATTTGCTCCTATTTTAGATAATAAAATTATCGCTGATCAAGAGATTGTTGAAATTGCACATGGTTTAAATGCATCTCCTGGAGGAGCTTGTGGTCATATTTATTTTACAGCTGATAAAGCAGTAGAAATTGCAAAAACAGGTAAAGCTGTAATTCTTGTTAGAACTGAAACCTCTCCTGAAGATATTCAAGGAATGGCTGTTTCTAAAGGTGTTGTAACTTGTAGAGGCGGTATGACTTCTCATGCTGCAGTAGTAGCAAGAGGAATGGGTTGTCCTTGTGTTTCTGGTGTAAGTGCTATAAATATTAATGAAAAAAAGAAAGTAATGAGTGTTGGTGAATTGACATTTAATGAAGGTGATTATCTTTCAATTGATGGTTTTACTGGGGCTGTTTATGGCGTTAAAATTGATGTTAAGCCAAGTGAAATAGTACAAGTTTTAGATGGCTCAATGAAAGAAGAAGATTCCTTATTATTTGAAAATTATAAAAAATTCATGAGTTATGTTGATGAAATTAAAGAACTTGGTGTTAGAACTAATGCTGATACTCCTCAAGATGTAAAAAGAGCGGTGTCTCTTGGTGCTGAAGGAATTGGGTTGTGTAGAACAGAACATATGTTCTTTGGTGGAAAAAGAATTGAGTCTATAAGAAAAATGATTCTTGCAGAAAATTTAATTGAAAGAGAATCTGCTTTAAGTGAATTATTACCTATGCAAAGAGAAGATTTTGAAGAAATCTTTGAAGAATTAGTTGGTAGACCTGCAACTATTAGATTATTAGACCCACCACTACATGAATTCTTACCAAACGACCATACTTCTCGTCATGAATTAGCTCTTGATTTAGGTGTTTCAGTAGAGAAAATAGCTCAAAAGATTACTGAATTGCATGAATTTAATCCAATGTTAGGATTTAGAGGATGTAGGTTAGCTATTGTTTATCCAGAAATCTTAAAGATGCAGGTAAGAGCTATTATGGAAGCTGCAATTAATGTATCTCAACGAAATATCGAAGTTCACCCTGAGATAATGATTCCTTTAGTAGGAAATTATAAAGAATTTAATTTCTGTAAGAAACATGCTGAAGATGTAATTAATCAATTATTTAAAGAAAGAAATATAAAAATTGATTATAAACTTGGAACAATGATTGAAGTCCCTCGTGCTGCTGTAACAGCAGATGAAATTGCTCATGAAGCTGAGTTCTTTAGCTTTGGTACAAATGATTTAACTCAAATGACTTGTGGTTTCTCAAGAGATGATGCTGCTTCATTCTTAAATCATTACGTAAATGATACAGATAAACAATTCTATGATTATGATCCATTTGCAACAATAGATATCGATGGTGTTGGTAAATTAGTTCAAATGGCTGCTAAGTTGGGTAGATCTGTTAGACCTACAATTAAGTTAGGTATTTGTGGTGAACATGGTGGTGATCCAAAATCAATTAATTTCTGTCAACAAATCGGCTTAAATTATGTTTCTTGTTCTCCTTTTAGAGTGCCAATCGCAAGATTAGCAGCAGCCCAAGCTGTAATTAGAAATAGATAAGCAAAATTAGGTTAAAAATAAGGCTACTATATTTGATTAATATCAATTTAGTAGCCTTTATTAATTTTATGATAAAGCCGGAGGAGGGAATTGAACCCTTGACCCACGCTTTACGAGAGCGTTGCTCTACCCCTGAGCTACTCCGGCAATAACAAAAAGATACAATAATTATACTATATTTTTCAACTATTAATTTAAAATTAAATTATAAATAAAAATTAAATTCTACTATTATTTTTATATAAATCTTGACCGATAGATATAAAAACTGTAAGCTAAGCCGGTATGGTAAACAAGCTAAATAAAACATTAAAAACTGTAAAACTTCCATTAAGAAATGATACTTATGCATTTCATTACTCTTCCGATGTTGATAAAAGACCTGTTATAAAGGAAAATTGGGAGATTGATGTTGCTCAGTTTTTTATGGGCCTTTATCCTAAACTTTTTGATGAAGGTACTAGTATTTCAGAGTTACAACAAAGAGCAAGTTTTGAAGCTTTAGCTAGAAGTGCATCGATATCAGATTTCGATGATTTTTTAAAAATTGTTTCAAAATTAAAAACCGATAACGAATAAGGAAAGATAGAATAGACTATGAATATCTTAGGTATAGAAACGTCTTGTGATGAATGCAGTGCTGCAGTAGTTCAAGATGGATCCAAAGTATTAAGTAATGTTGTTGCAACACAAATTGAGTTACACAAGCCATATGAGGGGGTTGTCCCTGAATTGGCTAGTAGATTACATACAGAATGGATTGATCAAGTTGTAAGTGCTGCTTTAACTCAAGCAAAGATTTCAAAAGAAGAGATTGATGCAATTGCTGTTACCAATAGACCAGGATTATTAGGATCTCTTTTAGTAGGAGTTAATTTTGCTAAAGGTTTTGCTGCTACTTTAGATGTTCCCTTCATAACAATAGATCATATAAGAGCTCATTTATATGCTTCACAAATCGAAAATCCTCAAGAATATCCTTATCTTGGTGTTTTAGTATCAGGTGGTCATACTGTTATTTGTAAAGTGAATAGTTACAGTGATGTTGAAGTGTTAGGTACTACAATAGATGATGCAATTGGTGAAGCTCTTGATAAAGTTGCTAAACATTATGGATTAGGATATCCAGGTGGAGTAGTAATCGATAGATTAAGTAAACAAGGTGATTCAAAAGCCTTTTTATTTCCTGGACCCTCATTGTCAGAAGGCCATGAATATGATGTGTCATATTCTGGTTTAAAAACAGCTGTAATTAATCAATTAGATAAATTTAAAAATTCAGATAGTGAAATAAAAAATGAAGATATTGCTGCAAGTTTTCAAAGAGCTGCTGTAGCAATATTGATGAAAAGAATAAAATTGGCATTAAAAGATACTGAATTAAAAAGAGTGTCTGCAGGTGGTGGTGTTGCTGCTAACAGTTTACTAAGGTCAGAATTAAAAGAGTTAGAAAAAGGTGGATATACTGTTACCTTCCCATCATTAAAATTATGTACTGATAATGGAGCAATGATTGCAGGACTTGCATATAATTATTTAAAAGATGGATATAGAGATAATTTTGATATAAGCGCAAGTGCTAGAGTAAGTGCATTTAAAAAAAAGCAATAGGAGTGATTAATGGAGAAGTTTGATTTAGATTCAGCAATAAGAAAAGTTAAGGATTTCCCAAAAGAAGGAATTCTTTTCTACGATATTACAGGTATTTTAGCAGATCCAAAGGCATTTAATTATTGTATTGATGCATTTTATGAACTATATAAAGATAGAGAAATTGATAGTATTGCTTGTTTAGAAGCTAGAGGTTTCATTTTTGCAAGCCCTTTAGCAATTAAAATGGGAGTACCATTAGTTTTAGCTAGAAAAAAAGGTAAACTTCCAGGAGAAACTTATGAAAAAGAGTTTTCTCTTGAATATGGTGTTGATACAATTTGTATTCAACATGTTGATGTCAAAAAAGGTGATAAAGTCTTATTGATAGATGATTTAGTTGCAACAGGTGGAACTTTAGATGCTGCTAGAGCAATTATTGAAGATAATGGTGCAATTGTTGAAGCAATTGGTGGTGTTATAGGATTGCCTTTTTTAGGATATGAAGAATTATTAAAAGGTCATAAAGTTGATGTTTTATTAACTTATGATGGTGAATAATATTTAATTTGGGGAAGCAGGATTAGATTGTTATCTAAACTATTTCTATTCTAAAATATTAATACTAATGTCAACCGCAAGCGATTTTGTCTTTTATTGAAAATAAAAATTTTTCAAATTCAAGAGTCAATTTCAAGACAATATTGAGTAATTCCAATTAAAAATCG
>RZYO01000402.1 GCA_009930325.1 Spirochaetia bacterium
ACAAAATAGCAAGGACTTTGCGATTGCCGTTAAATATATCATAGATTATTTGAATAGTAAATCAAATAAGAAATATAGATATAACACTAACAAAACAAGAAATTGTATTAGAGCAAGATTCAATGAAGGGTTTACGATTGAGGACTTTGAAAAAGTAATTGATAACAAAACAAGCGAGTGGGTTGGGACGGAATATGAATTATATTTAAGACCTGAAACATTGTTTGGAAATAAATTTGAGGGTTATCTTAATCAAAAAACAACAAACAAAAACAAACTTAAAAATTATATGAAGAAAAATTTTGATGAAAGTGGGGAATTATTTTAATGAAAGAATATCATAAAATTGAAACGTTATTTAAATTCAATGGTGAAACTAAAAAATACACAAATGAGTTATATAATAAAAACGTAGAATTATTAAAAGATAATCAATGGCTATTTACTGAAAAAATTGATGGAACTAATTTGAGAATTTATTGGGACGGACATAAACTTCAATATGGCGGTAGAACAAATAACGCACAATTTAGTAAAGACCAAATCGAATTTATTGAAGAAAGACTTACAAATGAAAACATTGAAACAATATTTGAACAAAAATTTCAAGATGTAGAAGTATATGTTTTTGGAGAATTATTTGGGGTTAAGATACAAAATGGTGGCTTATACACCAATGGAAAAGGATTAGACTTTAAAGTGTTTGACATTGAAATAGATGGCGTGACCCTTACTTATGATAGCATGACGAAATTAGCAAATGAATTAAATTATCAATATGTTCCACTTGTGATAATTGGGACAA
Source organism: Spirochaetia bacterium (assembly GCA_009930325.1). Taxonomy (GTDB): domain Bacteria; phylum Spirochaetota; class Spirochaetia; order Sphaerochaetales; family Sphaerochaetaceae; genus Pleomorphochaeta. The sequence continues at coordinate 806 of RZYO01000402.1, forward strand.
TAGATTGTGCAATAAATTATGTTTTAACACACTATACGTCAACTTTTTCCAATGCCGAATTAGAAGGATTGGTTGGAAAACCTATTGGAGATTTTAGGGATAGATTGGGAAAAAGAATTGTTGTCAAAATTAAAAGAAAAGACCTATTAAAAATGAACAAAGAGGATAATTAGTATGCTTTCAAAAGAAAAATTTATTAAAGCGATGGGTTATCTTAATGCTTATTATGTAAATTTCAAATTAGACATGGAAAACGAATATGTGATAGCCGTATGGTAT
>RZYO01000403.1 GCA_009930325.1 Spirochaetia bacterium
CTCCACATGTTTTGAGAGGTATAGATAGCTGTCAAAAATGAATAGCTTAAATATTTTTAAAAGATTCTTATCTGAGGAAATATGTCCACCGAGTAATTATATATGTGGAAACATATCAATTTCTTGTCTACTCTATCACTGAAAACAATAAGAAGTTTAGAATTTTGAATAATACATTTTTTCTATCAAACAATATAGTTTCCTATACTTTGCAATTTGATATACATTACAAAAATATAGCTCTGATTAATCTTCTAATAGCTACGATACTATTATAGATTGAACCAACACTTTTATACTCGTGGTCTAATGCTAACAAAGAATAATTGGGCAGTACCATATTGTTTCGATGACATTTTTTGAGCATATTGTGAGTAGATAATTAGTTTGATTTTTGTTTTCTCTTTTATCGTGATTGAGAATTGAAAGAACATTGATTGAGCAAAACCTTTTAAATAGATAAAGGAAACCTTAATTGAAGGTTCAAACTAAGAGTCAGTAGCCAACGTTAATAATTCATGACTTCCAGGAAGAGTTCTAAAACATTCACAATATAATTTTATAATGCTCGAACCAATTGAAACTATCACAACAATTAATGTTACTAATTCAACAAATGGATAACTGTCCACTTCCTCTTTCAGTTAAATTTAGTTACTGATATATTTCAAAATATACCCAGACTACGGTAACAAAAAAAACAGTATTTTGATTAGCCATTGTACTGATACCACCAAAACCTTGCTGTATCCAAAATAATAATTACCCTATCATATAATATATCCGAGAGGCTCTCCATCCCTCTTTGATCAGTATTGCTGCGATATTTACAGCAGTTGATATAAACAGCCAGTCGTTTACAAACTAATAATAATGAAAATAGAAACCGCTAATCTAGGTGTAAGAATAGCAGTATCAAAAAAAATCAACCACTGAAGACTGAAGGCCGCTAATAAATGACAGATTTATAAGTTGAACAAACACAAATTCGATAATCCAATAGATATCCATTGAGTATTAGATCCAGAACAGGATAATTTTAGATTATCATAAACAATTACTCATAAAAATCTA
>RZYO01000035.1 GCA_009930325.1 Spirochaetia bacterium
TATTTAAAGATTTTAACAATTTGCTATATATTCTTGCTTTTATGCACTAATTGCATTTTCCCTTCCGGTTATTCATTACATTATCACTTCCTTTTCACAAATAAATACTTATTAACAAAAAAAGTGTTGAATAAAAATCTATTTTTTAATATATTCACAAATGTCGGAGTTTAAAGACTCTATTAGATAAATACGGCCCAATGCATTAAATAAGGGAAGGGGGTGATATTGAATGGCATATATAAAAGTTGATGATAACGAACCTTTAGAAAAATCAATCAAACGTTTTAAACGTATGGTAGAAAAAGAAGGTATAATTCGTGAGTATAAAAAAAGAGAATACTTCGAAAAGCCATCCACCATTCTTAATAGAAAAAAGAAAGCAAATGCTCGTAAGCAAATGAAAAAAGCTAGAAAATTACATGCTTCAAAGGCTTATTAAGATACTTCCCGCTTAGTCTGTGACTAGGCGGATTTTATTTTTTTTTAATTTTTATAAAAAATCCAAGTTTTATCTAAAAATCAATTTATGAAAAAAAATGTTAATTATAAATTATTTTGATGTTTATTGAGTGATAACAAAATATATTAAAATAAAATTGACAAATTCACCAATATAATATATTCTTTAATCAAAAATTAGTGATAAATAAAATATCACATATAAAGAGGTTAATTATGCTAATTCTTATTTCCGACGCATTTGATGCATCACTAGCTGATAAGCTATCAGTTTTTGGTGAAGTCACTGATGACAAATCAAGACTCAGTGAAGCGAATGTTGTACTAGTTAGATCAAAAACTACATGTACAAAAGAATATATCGACCAAGCTCCTAATGTAAAATTAATTATTAGAGGTGGTGTTGGTATCGATAATATCGATAAAGATTATGCTGAATCAAAAGGCATTATTGTTCGTAATACCCCAAAAGCTTCATCAATTGCTGTTGCTGAGTTGGTAATGGCTCATTTAATTGCAGCTCCAACTCACATTGTTGAATATCACAATGGTATGAAAAACGGTAAATGGTTAAAAAAACAAATCGGTAGAACTGAGTTATATGGAAAGACTCTATGTTTATTTGGTATTGGTAATATTGCTCAAAAAGTAGCTGAAAGAGCTACAGCATTTGGCATGAAAGTAGTAGCATATGATAAATATGTATCTTCAAGTGATAAAGCAGAAATGAAGGCAACTCCAGAAGAAGCTATCAAAGATGCTGATTATGTATCATTACATATGCCATTAACAGACGAAACTCGTGGAATGGTAAATGCAAAATTATTATCTAACTGTTCAAAAGTACCTGTAGTTATTAATACTTGTCGTGGTCCAGTTGTTGATGCAGAAGATATGTGTGCTGCTTTAGAATCAAATAAAGTTGCATTATATTGTACTGATGTTTACCCAAGTGATCCACCAAGCGAAGATTATCCAATCCTAAAACAAGAAAAAGTTATTCTTACACCACATGTTGGTGCAAATACAAAAGAAAATTTATTGCGTATTGGTGAAGAAACCTATGCAATTATTGAAGAACTTTCTAAGGGAGGAAAGATTTAAATGGCACGTAAATACAACTTTTTTGCTGGTCCATCAGTTTTACCAGAAGAAGTGTTAAATACACTTGAAAGAGAAATTAAAGATTACCAAGGTAATGGCCAATCAATGATTGAGACTTCACACCGTGGGGCAATGTTTGCAAACATGTATGCTGATTGTCAAAATCTTTTTAGAGAGTTATTAGGCATTAGCGATGATTATGATGTTTATTTCTTAGGTGGTGGAGCTACATTACAATTTTCAATGATTCCAATGAACTTCTTACGCCCTAATACTGTAGCTGATTATATTAAGAGTGGAACTTGGGCTAATGGAGCTTGTGCAGATGCTGAAAAATTTGGAAAAGTAAACTATTATTTTGATGGTACTGAATCAAATTTCACTACTCTTCCTGATCCAAAAACTGTTAAACCTTCAGAAAATTCTTCATATCTCTATTTATGTTCAAATGAAACTATTGGAGGAATTGAGTGGCAAGATTTCCCAGACACTGGTGATGTGCCTTTAATTGCTGATATGTCTTCTGATATTTTATCACGTCCTGTAGATGTAAACAAATTCTCAATGATTTATGGTGGTGTTCAAAAGAACTTAGGCCCAGCTGGTGCTACATTTATAATTATGAGAAAAGATTTATTAGAAAAAAGAAATACCAACTTAGCTAAATATTTTGATTATTCAAAACATGCTGCTAATAACGGTTTATTAAACACTCCTCCTGTCTTTTCTATTTGGGGTGTAAAACTAGTTCTTGAATGGGTCAAAAAGAATGGTGGTGCTCAAGGAATGCTTGAAAGAGCTATTGAAAAGAGTAACATTATTTATGATGTTCTTGACTCTTCTTCTTTCTATAGATCACCTGTTGATGCAAATTATAGATCAAAAATGAATATTGTATTTAGAGCACAAAGTGAAGAATTAGAAAAGAAATTCTTAGAAGAAGCTTCTAAAGAAGGTATGTTAGGCCTAAAAGGACACAGAAGTGTTGGAGGCTTAAGAGCAAGTGTATATAACGCCTGTCCTAAAGCTGATGTCGAAGTATTAGCTCAATTCATGAAAGAATTTGAAAGGAAAAATGGTTAATAAATTATGATAAAAAAAATAGACGATACTAATAAGCAAATAATACGTGATTTAATTGATGGAAGAAAACCATTTAGTTCAATTGCTGAAAATCAAGGAATTACAGAAAATACTGTACGATCTAGAGTAAATAAGCTTATAGAAGAAGGAGTACTCTCTGTTACAGGTCTAGTCAATCCGGAATTAATTCCAGGACTTCAAGTTGTTATGATGGGTGTAAAGCTAAATACATTAGATCTCGATAAAAAAGCAATTGAATTTGCTAAACTAAGAGGTGTAGTATCTGTAGCTGTTGTTACTGGTCGTTATGATTTGATGGTTCAACTAATTTTAAATGAAGATGATGATATGACATTATTAGATTTCTTTAAAAATGAAATTGGTAAAATTGATGATGTTGCAGATGTTGAAACTTTTATCGTCTATCAATCACATAATTTGTTAGTACCTTATGTTTTATAATTTTTAAAAAATTAAAATAAAATACTATTAAATTTCTATTAAGACTATTGCTATGCAATTTATTTGCAAGCAATAGTTTTTTATTATAAAAAAATAATTATTTATTTATTATTTTAACAACAGAATATAATTCAAAATATATTAATTAATATTCATATTTTCCATTTTTATTGAATATTATACTATTAATATTAATATTTAGAAAATTAATTATATAATTTTCATTAATTATCCTGTTTAATATTACTGTTAGCACTATTAATCTAAATTTTGTATTTTCTTTACCTATTGTTTTTTATTTATTTTATCAGTATTTTATATTTGAAAGTTAGATTAGCTTAACTATAAAAAGAATAAAGTATTGGAGATAATTCTATGAATAATACTGAATGGAATGGTTTTAAAGGTACTTCTTGGAAAAAAGAGGTAAATGTTAGAGATTTTATACAAAATAATTATACACCATATGAGGGTGATGATAGTTTCTTAGCTTTACCAACTTCAGATACACTAGATTTATGGAATCAAGTTATGAAGTTAGATTCATTAGAAAAAGCTAAAGGTGGCGTTTTAGATATGGACACGAATATTATTTCATCTATTACAAGTCACAAAGCAGCATATTTAAATAAAGAGTATGAAAAAATAGTAGGCTTCCAAACAGACAAACCATTTAAAAGATCTCTACAACCAAATGGTGGAATTCGTATGGCTGAAAAAGCTCTAGAAGATAATAATTATAAAATTGATCCAACTATAAAAGAATTTTATACAACTCATAGAAAAACACATAATGCTGGTGTTTTTGATGCTTATACTCCAGAAATGAGAAAATGTAGAAGTTCACATATTATCACAGGATTACCTGATTCATATGGAAGAGGAAGGATAATTGGCGATTACAGAAGAGTTGCCTTATATGGTGTAGATTTTTTAATTAATGATAAGAAAAATCAAAAAGAATCAACATCAACAGTTATGGATAGTGATAATATACGAAATAGAGAAGAGTTAAGTGAACAAATAAGAGCATTAGAAGAATTAAAAATATTAGCTTCAATTTATGGATTTGACATATCAAAACCAGCAAATGATACTAAAGAAGCCATTCAATGGTTATATTTTGGTTATTTAGCTGCTGTAAAAGAACAAAATGGAGCAGCTATGAGTTTGGGTAGAACTTCAACTTTTTTAGATATCTATACCACTAGAGATTTAGAACTTGGAATTTATGATGAAACTCAAATTCAAGAATTTATAGACCATTTTGTAATGAAATTAAGATTAATCAAATTTGCTAGAACACCAGAATATAACAATTTATTTTCTGGAGATCCTACTTGGGTAACAGAATCAATTGGTGGGATGGGGATTGATGGAAGAACTTTAGTTACAAAAAATAGCTTTAGATTTTTACATACTTTAAATAATTTAGGAACAGCACCAGAACCAAATTTAACAGTTCTTTGGAGTACAAAACTTCCAATTGGATTTAAAAGATTTTGTGCAAAAACATCAATTTTATCTTCTTCAATTCAATATGAAAATGACGATTTAATGAGAGTCTCTCATGGCGATGATTATGGAATAGCCTGTTGTGTTTCATCAATGAAAATTGGTAAAGAAATGCAATTTTTTGGCGCAAGAGCAAATTTAGCTAAATGTTTATTATATTCTATAAATGGTGGTGTTGATGAAAAATCAAAACAGCAAGTGGGACCTAGATTCTCACCAATTACCAGTGAATATTTAAATTACGATGAAGTTATGCTTAAATTCAAAGATATGATGAAATGGTTAGCAAATGTTTATGTAAATTCATTGAACATTATTCACTACATGCATGATAAATATTCATATGAAAGAATTCAAATGGCTTTACACGATAAAGAAGTAAAAAGGTATTTTGCTACAGGTATTGCTGGTCTTTCAGTTGTAGCTGATTCATTATCTGCAATTAAATTTGCAAAAGTAAAAGTTATTAGAGATGAGAATAATCTAGCAATTGACTATAAAATTGAAGGAGATTTCCCAAAATTTGGTAACGATGATGATAGAGTAGATGATATTGCTGATCAAATAGTAAAATTATTCATGAAATATGTTAAACAAAATAATACTTATAGGAATAGTATCCCAACAACATCATTACTTACAATAACTAGTAATGTTGTTTATGGTAAAGCTACCGGTTCAACTCCAGATGGACGAAAAGAAGGAATCCCTTTTGCACCAGGGGCCAATCCAATGCATCATAGAGATAAAAATGGTGCAATAGCATCATTAAATTCTGTTGCAAAATTATCTTTTAGTGATGCTCAAGATGGAATATCAAATACTTTTTCAATTATACCTGAAGCATTAGGAAAAGATGATGATATAGAAATATCGTTTACCAACAAACCAATGTGTGCTTGTGAAGTACCAACAGAAGAATAAAGGAAGAAAATATGAAAATAAATAATTCTCAAATAGACAATTTAGTAACAATGTTAGATGCATATGTTTTGAAAGGCGGGCATCATTTAAATGTGAATGTATTTCGCAAAGAAACATTATTAGATGCTCAAAAGCATCCAGAATTGTACCCACAATTAACAGTAAGAGTTTCAGGATATGCAGTAAATTTTAACAAACTAACAAAAGAACAACAAGATGAAGTAATTTCAAGAACATTTCATGAGGTAATTTAAATTGGGATATATTCATTCAATTGAAAGTTTTGGTACAGTTGATGGACCTGGAATAAGACTTGTAGTTTTTTTCCAGGGATGTCCATTACGATGTCTTTATTGCCATAATCCAGATTCATGGAAAAAAAATGTTGGCAATCAAATGACTGTTGAAGAAATATTAACTATTTATGAAAGAAATAGAGATTTCTATAAAAATGGTGGAATAACAGTTTCTGGAGGAGAACCATTATATCAATTAGAGTTTTTAACACAATTATTCATTGAAGCAAAAAAGAGGGAAATTCACACTTGTCTTGATACATCTGCAGGTACATATTTTGAAGAAGAAGAAAGTAAATATATTGAACTTTTAAATAATACAGATTTAGTGTTATTAGATATTAAACATAGTTCAGCAGAAGGTCATAAAAAATTAACAGGTATTGAATCAAGTAGAGCTTTGAATTTTCTTAAACTATTAAATAAAATGTACATAAATGTAATTATTAGACATGTTATGGTTCCAAATATTACTGATTCAGAACAACATTTTATTAAATTAGGAGAAATATTGGCTCCTTATAATAATATAATTGGGATTGATGTATTACCTTATCATAGTATGGGTGAAGAAAAATACAATCAATTAAATATTAATTATCCCTTAAAAGGAACTAAAAATGTATCCTTAAAACAAGCAAAAAATGCACGTTCAATAATTGTAAATTCATATCTAAAAAATAAAAAATTATAAAACATTTTTATTTTGATATAATTGACAATGCAAAAATACATTATAAAATATATTTTAAGAATGTTTTGTATGAGCCTTTTTGAATGTTTTTATAAAATGTTTCAATTAGATAATTCTTATAACAAACTATTTATAACAAAAAAAGAACTTATTTTTGATAAATTGAATAATAATGTGTTTAAAATATATATTATTTCTAAAATTCCTTTAAATATTTTCCAAAATAGATTATTATATTTAAAGCTTTAAAATATTTAAGTTATAATTGATATTTATAATTTTGTATTAAAAAATATGGAGTTTTAGAATGGCAAATTTAATGACAAATTATATGGGTTTAAAATTAAAAAATCCAATCATTGCGGCAAGTAGCCCTCTCACAGCAAATATAGATAGCATAAAAAAGTTAGAGGATGCAGGTGTTGGAGCAATTGTAGTTAAATCTATTTTCCAAGAACAAATTGACAAAGATGCTGAATTAAATGTTGATATTGAGCAATCTTTTATGAATCATGCTGACGCATACGGCTTTTTAAAAGGAGCAAGTGAAGATCATTATATTGATATGTATTTGACATTAGTTGAAGACGCAAAAAAAGCTTGCGATATTCCTATAATTGCATCTCTAAATGGCTCTGGAAATGGCTCTTGGATTAAAGAATATGCTCCTAGATTTGCTTATTGCGGTGCAGATGCATTCGAAATAAATCATTATATTATCGCTTCAAATGCAAATATTTCTGGAAAAGAGATTGAAAAAGATTTTATTAAGTTTGCTAAGATTGCTAGGAATGAAATTAAGCTTCCGTTATCATTAAAAATGGGTTCTAATTTTTCTTCACCTTCAAACATAATTCGAGAATTAGATTTTTTAAAATATGATGCTTTAGTATTGTTTAATCGTTTCTACAATCCGGATATTGATATAAATGAACTTACAATGAAAAGCGGGAATCCGCTTTCAACTAATACTGATTATTCAGAAGTTTTAAGATGGGTAGGATTAATGAGTGAAGAAATTAATTTAGATTTATGCGCTAATACAGGAATTCATGATGGTGAAACCCTAATTAAAATGATATTAGCTGGTGCATCTGCTGTTGAAATTTGCTCTGTTTTAATTGGAAATGGCTTAGATTCAGTAAATTTAATGTTAGAAAAACTAAATAATTGGATGGAAAACAAACATTATAATGCAATTGAAGAATTCAAAGGTATCTTAGCTCAAGAAAAAATGAGTGATCCCACAATATGGGAAAGAACACAATATATTAAATCTTTACATATTTAGGAGCAAAAAATGGATTTTGAATCATATAGTGATATTGCTCCATTAACAGGAGAAGCTGCATTAAAAGGTGTTCAATTATTAAAAGACAATCCAAATTATATTCAACAATTATTTGGAATTCTTTTAGATAATAAATCTGAAGATTTTAAACTTCAAATTTATAATAAAACAAAAGAAATACTTGTAGCTTTAGAAAAAGTAAAAAATTATGATGACTTTCAAAAATATATAACATCAGGTTACTTCATTCCTCAAATTCTAGAAAGGTCAGTTTCTGAGTTAACTTTTTCTGGGATGGAAAACTTAAATGATAATGATGCTTATTTATTTTTTTCTAATCATAGAGATATTGTTTTAGATTGTGCATTCTTAGATTACGTATTACTAGGAAATAACAAACAATTATGTGAAATGGCCTTTGGTGATAATTTAATGACTAGTAAAGCAGTAGAAACTTTATTTAGATTAAATGGTGGAATAGTTGTAAAAAGAACTTTACCTATGAGAGATAAATATAAAGAATCTATTCGTTTAAGTAAATATTTTTGTGAAACAATTCTAAAAAGAGATAAAAGCATATGGGTTGCTCAAAAAAGTGGAAGAGCAAAAGATGGTATTGATGAAACTAGTGCTGCAATAATCAAAATGCTTTACCTTTCAATGAGAAAAAGTAATATTTCTTTTGGTGAATTAATTAATAAATGTAGAATAACTCCAGTTGCAGTTTCATATGAATATGATCCTTGCGATATAAATAAGAGCAGAGAAGAAGTAAATAAATTAATTAATGATGGTTTATATAATAAGAAAAAACATGAAGATTTAATTTCTTTAGTAAAAGGATTAAGACAGTATAAGGGCCGTGTTCATATTCATATAGGGAAACCTTTAACTGATAAAATTTATGAAGATCACGAAGAAGTTGCTAGAGAAATTGATAGACAAATTCACTTAAATTACAAATTATGGCCAACAAATCTATTTGCTTATGATTATTTAGAAAAAACTTCAAGATTTAAAGATGAGTATAAAGACTTCGATACAGACAAGTTCTTATCTAGATATTCTCATCTAAATGAAGAAATAAAAAAATATGCATTGAATGCTTATGCGAATCCAGTTAGATCATATCTTAAAGAGCTATAAAACAAGCATAATGATAATCCTAATATTAGGATTATCATTAATATTTATGGCTTGTAATGACTCTGAATTAAATATTATTGATAAACAAACTGAAATAAGTAGTATTAAAACTTATAGGGCTTTAAAGTCTAATATTAATAATTTAGTAGAATTTAATTTAGAAAATAATTATCCAAATCTCTTATTTGCATTAAAATTACAAGATGATAAAACTCAAATTGAGAAAATTTTACTCTCAAATCCTTCAGAAAGACTTTCTTGGTCATTTACTCCAAACGAAATAGATATTAATAATAATAAATATATTGGAGCTAATAACATAAATCTTTATTCAGCTCAATTTGAAGAAGGATTATATAATTTTTCACTTATAAGTAGTGATGGTAAAGCTATTAAAGATTCAATATATATTAAAAATAATTTAACTTCGAATGATGTTTATTTATACATAAATAATGGTAAATTATATTTTTCTAGTATTGATATTAATAATAAAAATATTTTAAATGATTATATAGAATTAAAAGAATCAAATAATTTTTCTAATTATAAATTATATTTATATGATGAAAAAAAACAGTTACTTGAAACTAAATTTTATGAGATAAATAATTTTGATTTAAGCAATTACTATATAGATACTAATTCATTTATAAACTATTCATATATCCAAATTGAATATATGAATAAAAATGTCAAAAATATCCTTAAAATAGACTTAAGTTCTGCCAACAGCTCTTTTTAATTCCTCATTATTAAATCTAATTAAAAAAGTTCTTCCGTGTGGACAAACTGGTTCTTCTAATTCAAATACTTTTTCAATCAAACAAATAGCGGTTTTATCTTCTACGATATCACCCTGTCTAATTGCACTATGACAGGCTAGTACTGCAAATAATCCTTCTTCAATTGCCTTATAATCCCCAGTATTATTCTGGATAAAAGAAATTATTTTACTTTCTATTGGTTTATATATTGTTGGGATAGAACATAAGCTCCAAAGTAAATCGCTTTCTCTATTCAATTCAATTCCTAAATTTGCATAAATATCAGTATTTTGTAATAAATAATTATCAACATCTCTTTCTACTTCAAAATTTATGGGAAATAATAATTTTTGAACATTTTGCCTTTCTCTTATTTCGTTAAATAATATTCTTTCATGAGCAGCATGTTGATCAATTAGAAATAATTCATTGTCTTTTTCTACTATTAAAAACAACTTAAAAGCTTGACCAATATATTTAAAATCAACTTTTGAAATCTTGTCCCATTCAAAATTATCTTCATTTAATTTTGTCTCATCCTTCTCAATTGATTCCAAAACTTCTTTAGGCTTTGCTAAAATTTCTTTAGCTTTTTCAAACCAATCAGGATTTATAGGATTAGGATCTTCGCCTATTATATTTTCATTAACATAACTAGACTTTTGTTTGTTAAAATAAGAAGAGCTATAGGGCTTACTAGTATTTTGATATTCTTTTTTTTCATAATTTTGTGATAAAGGTAAATCATTTTGAAAATAAGTATCATCTAATGTAGGAATAGGTCTAATCATTTGTTTTTGAATCATTGAAACAATTGAATGATGTATTTCAGATTGAATTCGTAATTTTGCTTCTCTTTTTGCAGGATGAATATTAAAGTCAACAAGGGTAGGATCAACATCAATAAAAAGATAACAATAAGGATAACTACCACCTGGTAATAATTCACCATATCCATATGTTACAGCTTGAACTAAAGCATAATTTTGAATAGGTCTATTATTAATATAAATTTTAATATTAGATCTATCGCTTCTTTTAATATGTGGAAGTGCTGCAACTGCATATAAAGAGAATCTATCATAAGTAGCACTTAATTCTAAAGTATCATTAAGAATGATTTTATTTTTTGAAGAAATTGTATTTACGATTCTCTCTTGTTTATTTGTTTTTGGTAAATGAAGTATTAATTTGTCATCCACATAAAATCTAAACTCAATATTACTATAGGCTAATGCTTTTTCAATTAAGACATTTTTGCACATTGTTGCCTCAGTTGAAGGTCTCTTTAAAAATTGTCTTCTTGCTGGAATTTCTAAAAACAAGTCTTCAACTTTAATAATTGTTCCTTTATCTGGTCCATTAGGAATTATAGGACTTTTTTTACCATTATCAACAATTATTGTATGAGCTAAATCACCTTCATAACTGCTCGAAATAGTTAATTTACTTACTGCAGCTATAGAATATAAAGCTTCGCCTCTAAAGCCCATACTCTTTAAATGATATAAATCTTCTATACTAGAAACTTTACTTGTTGTGTGACTATTTGTACATATTTCTAAGTCATCTTTATTAATTCCAGCACCATCATCAATAATAGAAATTTCTTCTAACCCGCCAGCCTTTAATTTAACAGTAATTGAAGTTGAATTTGCATCAATTGAATTATCAATTAACTCTCTTACAACAGAAGAAGGTCTTTCAATTACTTCTCCAGCTGCTATTCTTTGTGCCACTAATTTATTTAATTCATGTATTCTCATAGTCCTATTATTATAACATAAAAATATAAGTTTAATTAATCATTTTAATCTCATTTCAATTGAATCTAATACAATTAATATAAAATATCCCTTATTTTAATTAAATGTTAAAAATAAGGGATAAGTCTTGTATTAATATATTGGATACTTATAAAGTATAATCTAAATTATACTTTAAACTTAATACTACAGAAAGTGGTACAGAAGTAGAAGCTGGTAATGATATACTAGTTTTTAGTGTTAAATCATTAATTGAATAGCTAAAATATCCACCATACTCTGTATAATCATTAACTAAGAAAGCTTTAATATTAGTAATTGTTTTAAGATGATTTATAAAATCATTATACAAGTAAAAACCACCTAAACTTAAATTTCCAAATTTCAAATCTAAACTTAAATCAAATAAGTCTTTATCTAATGACATTGAATTTAATTTAAATGGTAAAGTATAAACTGTTGATAAATCTATTTTATCATTAGAATATCCAATTTTAGCAATTGCAGAGAGTGTATTTGAATTAACTGCTGTAAATATATCAGAATTAGTAGTATTTTTGTGAATCATATTTGAAGTAAATTTATTAGAATCCTCTGTAATTAAATAAGTTGCCCCAATTGATAAATCTAACGTATTAGATTTTATCTCAAGTGAAGTATTTGCTAAATAGTTAGGAATTAAATTAAGAGAACCAGTATTTAAAATTGTTTGGAAATTTAATGTTGGTAAAGCTTCAAAATATAATGTTGCACCAAGATTAAAATTAACTTGAATATCTTTATTATTAACTGGAATGAAATTAAAGTTTAGACTTGGATAAACATCTAAAGTTGAATTATTACCTTTTGCAATAGCTCCTAAATTAATATTTAATAAGTCAGCTGGTTTAAATGTAGCAAATAAAGAAAAGTCTTCACTTGTTGTATTTGATAATGGTTTATAAATATCTAAATTTGATAAGATTGTAGTTAAGTTAAATGAGTTTGTATCTATAATAGAAATAAGATGTAAATCAGATCCACCAATAGAATTATATAGCAAACCAGAATTTATATTTGAATTAAAAGTATTTCTATTTATTTGTAAATCAAAACTTCCACTATTATTAACTATTTTTAAATGGTCAATTAAATTAACAATATATTCACTAGTTTCAGATGCTGAAGTAGGGAATGGATAGAGTGGCAAATTATAATTTAAATCTTGATCAATATCAGCTGAAAGTTTTAATCCAAAAGAGAATCCATCATATGAAACATAAGGATAAAGTGATAAATAAGCAGAATAATCAATATCTGAAATTGACAGACTATTAACATCTGCTTTTACAGATAAATCAGAATTCAAACCAATATGAGTTTTAATTTTTAAATCTTCACCTGTATATATATTAGCTTTTTTAGGTTCATTGTTTATTAAAGAAGCGTCTGTAGGTTCACTTTTTGATTCAATATCTTCAACAGGTTCAACTGTATTTTTTATAATTATATCATTTGGAGTTTCTTTTTTTACTTTATATGCAATATCTTTGAATTTGGGAGCTTTTATATTAGTAGTTATTATATCATCTAAATTATCCTCTAGAGTAGGTATTAGTAAAGGTAACCCAGCAAACTGTGGTATTTTAGGTAAATTCAAATTAGAAGTTGTTGAAGTAATCTTTAAAGTATTTATAGTAGTTGAAACATTTGTAATCTTTGGTTCAACAACAAATGCTGACAAATTACTTGGTATTGTAATATTATTAAGAATATCTAGTATTTCTTTGTCTTTTCTGAATGAATTAATATTTAATGAAGTAAGAAGTCTATTGTCCTCTTCTTCTAAATTTGAAGAATAAACTTTTGCATATCTACTTGAAATTACTTTTTCATCTTTAACATTAATTGTATAATTTTGTATTTCAGAATATCCAACTCCAGTATTAATTAAAGGAACCCCATCTATACTCATTAAAGTTGCATCACTATTGTTACTATCAATTACTAAATCAATTCCATTTAGTTTATTTAAAATATATTCAGAATCAAATTTATTATAATTAATATTAGATACTAAAACAACATAATCTGCAACTTCTCTAGCCTTATCGATTGCTGTTTGAGCATTATCTATAATTATTTTATTTGTTAAATCAAGATCCATCATTGCCGTAGTGTCTGATGGACTTGATAATCCTAAAACAGCTATTTTAAAATCATCAAAAAGATATAATCCATAAGGGTTAAAATAGAATAATTGATTTTTATTTAATGCATTCGTACTTATAAAATTAATATTTGAGCTTTTTGACAATAATGATAAACGATTAATTCCATAGCTAAAATCAATAGGTCCAGGAACAAAAATATCGTATCCAATTTTATCTAAAACCTTTATTGCAGTTTTTCCTTTATCAAAAGAAACATAAGGAGAACCATTAATAGTATTCCCTCCATCAATTAACAATATATTTGCATTATTATTTTTTGCTTCTTTAATAATACCGGATAGAGCTGCTAAATCAATACTATTTATATTTCCTTGACCATTACCAGTAATTACAAAGTTTATAGTAGTAATTTTGTCAAAATTATTACTTTTCTGAATTGGTTTAATACCTAATAAGTAAGATCCATTTAAGAAGTTAATTCTATTTTGTTCACTTAGATCTCTTTTTTTAGCCATAATTTCATTGTCAGTATCGACATAAACTTGTGAAACATAATCAATGGAATCATTACTTTCATAATTAACCTTATTCTCTTCATAGCCAGAAGGAATTGTGATACTAAAATTATCAGGATAAGCCATATTAATCATTTGAGAACTGAACATCTGAGTTGTTTGTGCAGTTAATGCGTTATAAGAAGTACCTTGTCCCTTATAAAATATACCATATTCGAGTTTATCAGTACTGATAACGTTAATGTTTGCAGGACTATTAAAATTATATTCACTTACAGGTGTTAATATTTTATAGTTTTGAACAATTTCTGAATCTGTTTGTAATATAATATTACCATCAATTAAGTAGAGTATAGGTTCTTTCGAAAAAGGATCAACAACCAACAAGGAGTTTGCATCTATTTCCAAAGTTCCGTATGTATAATTTAAAACAACTGGTTCATCTTGAGTTTGAAATATAATTTTCCCAGTTATAGGGATATCAGTTTGAGAATTTATTTTTATCTTTTCCCCAGACTCATTATATATATTAAAAGAATTTATATTTCCTTTTACTATATCATATGATGCAGACTGAGACAATAAAGTTGATAATGATATAGTACTCAAAAGTAGTGTGATAATTATTTTTTTAATAATTTTATTCATAATTATTCCTTCTCCTTTTTAAAGAAGTGAAAATTTGTATCCCAAAGAATATTTTGGGTCTATATTTCCCAATTCATCACCTTCAATGGTAAGGCCAACAGTGATTTCATTGATTTGATAAAAGATTATATTTGCTGATAAATTGATGTTAATATTCTTTAATGTTGTAAAACCAGTAATAAAATCTTCAATAAATGCACCTGTTGTTGAATCCTTGATATAATTCTTCTCTAAAGCAGCACTAATGTTACTTATTGGACCTATTGCTTTTGAACTCTTAATATTTAAGTTAACACTGTAATTATCTAGAATTAAATCAGAAAATTGAATATCGGATCCAAGAGTAAATTCCGATAATCCATTATTTGAATAGTATCCTGTATTAGCACTTACAATAAAATCTCTCTTAAATTGTGGAATAATTGTTTTAGATAATAAATCATAATTAAGTTTTCCGAAATCATAATGATAAGCATTATCTTCAATAATATTTTTAATATGTGCATCATAAGAGAATGAAGTTAAATACCATCCAAATAATCCAAAACGTTGTGATAAAGATTTTGTTTGAGAATTGTCTGAAGTATCAGTTATTTCTTCACTAATTAAATCATAATATAAAATCATACTGTTATTTGAGGTTTTAAATAATGGAAGTTGGATATCATAAGCTATATTAAACCAAGAAGTACTTGGATCATTATAGAAAGTATTATAAGTCACAGAATAACCAAGAGTTAATTTATTTAAGAAATTATTGTTTAAAAAGAAAATAGGTCTAATTGCAAATCTTCCACCTAATAAATCTGGATTAAATAAATCAGTTGTGATTAATTCAACAGAAAGTGGTAAATTAGTAGCAGCTCCATCTAGCTTTACTTGTAATCCAGCACGTGTATCAAATTTTCCTACATTATCGTCTTTAAAATGATACAATATAGCCCCATCACCAAGACTACTGTTTGTAATTTTTCCAAGGCGCAATGCCAAATCATCATTAAATGAACCAATTTGGATATAATTTATAAAACTAAAAATATATTTAGTATATAACAAAGATGTTTCAATAAAATCATCACTAGCTGTTGGAAGTGAATAATTTGAATAATCAAAACTTAATAAAGAAGTATCAAATTTAAAAAACACAGGAGCATTTAGTTCCATTGCAAAATTTCCAGAACTAAAAGATGGCAAAGCTACTAAACTAAATGGATATTCACTATCAATTTCTGTTCCAGAATCATCAACTGTAGTTGGGGTATAATTAAGTCCTACATCAAATCCGAATCCTGCAAAAAGAGAGATATTTATAGAAAAAAGTACTAATAGCAATAATAATGATTTTCGATTTTGCACATATAGCTCCTTATAATATATTATATTTAGTTAAATTATACATTATAAATTGCTATGTTAAAAGTACTTTATTTAACAATTGAAAAAAACCATTAATAAAAAGACTTATATAATCATAATATATTATAGCTTAATCTCTATTAATTTTCTCAGAAAATTGATGTGCTTTAAAAATATGTTCACGAGTTAGTTTATCAATATGACATAAATTTGAAATTATTGGTTTTAATTTTGAACGAATATTGGTTTGATCATATGGACAAACAGGTTTAACAACTGGAAGATCATAATTTTCTGCAAGTCTTTTTAATACATTTTCATGTACTTCAATCATTGGACGAATTATAAATAAAGAAGAATCAAAAAACTCTTGAACAGGCAACATTGTTGAAAAATTGCCTCTAAAACAAGTGTTAATTAAAGTTGTCTCAACTAAATCATCTAAATGATGTCCTAATGCAACAATTTTCATTTTATTTTCTTGTGCATAATTAAATAATATTCTTCTTCTGTTTCTTGAACATAAATAACAATTAAATTCTCCTTTAAATGAAAGAGAATACTGTGGTTCATCAAAAATAGTAAATTCTATATCTAAATCTTCAAAAAATTTATATAATTTTCTTTTTGCTTCTTCATCAATTGGATGTTCAATCCAATTAATCATAATAGCTTTTAAATTATAATTAATTGGAAGCCATTTTCTTCTCAAGGATAAAGCTAAAGCTAGAGCTAGCGAGTCTTTTCCTCCTGAGACAGACAATAATATTGTTTCATTATCTTTTATCATTTCAAAAGAATTGATTGTTTTTCCAGTTTGTTTTATATATCTTCTAACCCAAGGTGGAATATCGCCATCTATTAAAGTGTTATATTTAATTTTTTCTTGCATAAGGTAATTGCCTCTTTTATTTCATACTTTGTAATTTCTGTAAGTGTAAAAATTCGAACTTTTCTTAATGATGATTCAAAGCCAGATATAACTTTAGAACTAAAAATTTCATCACAATCTTTAAATAAGATTGTGCTTCCATTTTTAAATAAAATTGGAATATCAACTTCAAAAGATATATGTTCTGGTATATCTATTATAAGTTGATCAGGTCTTAAATCATGATGTTTTTTAACTAGTATTTTATACATTTCATTTTCAAAGAAATTTCTATTATTTAAATCTACACAGTAGTTATGAAATGAATCATTCCCATCAAATTGTTCTTCATATTTAGTTTTAAATAATTTATTATCCTTTACTAATAAAACATTATTAAAGGTTTTTTGATTATTTTGAGCTAATTCATTAAAGCTATAATCATCTAAATTATATAGTTGATCTTCAGTTATATATCTGTTATTTAAATTATATATCAATGTTTTCTTTATCATTGCTGTAGCACATCTAGTTTTTTTATGCCAATAAACCGTTTTATACATTTGATATTTTGCGAAAAGTAAATGTTCAAGAGAAGATTTTGCACTCTCAATTAAAGCACTTTGACCATTGAAAATTGTTAAATGTGAGATAATATATGAACAATCTTGTAAACCATATGTAACTCCAGCAAAAAAAGCATCCCGATTTAAATAATCTAATTTATCAGGATCTAATGAACCAGACAATAAAGATTTATATATTTTTATCTCTTCATTGATTGGACTTGATTTAAAATCTAAGATATTACAAATACTACTTATATTATAGTTTTCTTCCGATAAAACTCTATTTAATTCACTTTTACTTTTTATAATATTTGTTGCTAAAATTTCATGATCAACTAATGGTAATTCTTTTAATGAATGCGTATAAGGGTAGTGCCCTATATCGTGAAGAAGTGCGGCAGCTAAAAATGAATCAATACCTTCTCTTGAGAGTTCAGGACAATTTTCTTTTGATAACAAAGAAATAATAATCATTCTTGATAAATGATAAACACCAAGACTATGACACAATCTTGTATGCATTGCTCCAGGATAAACTAAATTTGTTGGACCTAATTGTTTAATTCTAGATAACTTTTGAACTTCTTTAGTTTTATATATTCTATATATTGATTTATTTAATTTTATATCTTTCCATAACGGGTCTCTGATATTTTTATTATAATCAATCTCTAAATAAGATAGTAAGTCTTTATTTGTTTCATTTTTCATTTATCAATCCTAATATATATTGGTCTTTAATACCAAAATTTTTCTCATTATTTTTAGCATCATACGAATATGATATTTGCTTTTAAATACTATTAAAAAAAAGTATTTAATTGTTTTCTCAGTAATTATTATATTAATATTGTGTGATATATCAATTTATTATATCCTATATTATATGAATAAAAAAATATCAGTTTTTACATTTATTATTTTATTATCAATTAGTAATATATATTCCAATAATGCTCAAATTGAAATATATAATCAAACAATAATGCCAAAAAGCTCAAAAATTGGTTACTTACAATTTGCAAATCAAGAACCATTATTAATACATACAAATCAAATTTTTAAAGAAGAATATAGTCCAGACTGGATTGAAAATAATGTTCAAAAAGAATTTCGCTATGGTTTTAGTAAAAAGTATAGTAAAGAATTAGCTTTGCTATTACCAATTAAAGAAACAATTTATTTTTCATTAATAACATATCAAGAAAATAATATCTCATTATCTCTTGAATTAAGCTCAAAAGAAATAATTGATATAATTTATGATAAATCATTAAATCAAATAATATCATTAAATTTTAGGTAATTTTTCTTTTAAATATTTTAATTAGTCTTCTTAAAAATTTATCATCATTAACAACTGGTTTTTTACTTTCTTCTATTGCTTCTTTCATTAAAATACTTTGTGAATCAAAAGATTTATTATTTTTTTCTATTTTATTATAATTCCCTTTATTATCTAGTCTTCTTGCTTTTATATTATCTTTAAAACATAAATCAATTACATGATTTATCTGTTTCTTAATTTCTGGGTTAGTTATTACTGTTGCAATTTCTACTCGTCTTTCAGTATTTCTAGTCATAAAATCAGCTGAAGCAATAAATAGTTTTTCATCTTCACCTTTACCAAATATAAATATTCTTGAATGTTCTAAATATCTTCCTACAATACTTGTAATTTCAATATTTTCAGTTTTATCTTTAACTCCTGGAACTAAACAACAAATACCTCTGACTATCATTTTAATTTTTACACCACTGCATGAGGCTAATTTCAACCTTTCAATTACATCTATATCTGTAATAGAATTAACTTTAATTTTAATTAAGCCTTCTTCTTTTTTGTCTATTTCTCTATCAATCAAATTCAAAATCGAAGGTTTAAAATTAACTGGAGAAACTAGTAATTGAGTATAAGATCCTAAAAGATTAGAAATAGACATATTTTTAAAGAATTGTGATGCATCTATACCAAGTGCTGAATTACTAGTAATATAGCATAAATCGGTATATAACTTTGCTGTATTTTCATTATAGTTACCTGTACCAATTTGAGTAATATAACTTAAATTACCTTTTTCTCTTAATGTAATTAAAGTTATTTTTGAATGAACTTTAAATCCTTCAAAACCATAATAAACTTTACAGCCTGATTCTTCTAATCTTTGAGACCAGTCAATATTATTTTGTTCATCAAATCTAGCTCTTAATTCAATCAAAACTGTAACATCTTTTCCATTTTCGGCTGCACTACATAAATATTCTACTAACTTCGCTTGAGTAGCTAATCTATATATTGTAATTTTAATACTAATAACATTTTTATGATTTGCTGCTTCTTTTATCAATTTAAGGTATGGCGCCATACTTTGAAAAGGATAAGATAATAATAAATCTCTTTTTTGAATTTGTTTAATTAAACTATAATTGAAATTTATTTTTGGTGTTTTCTGAGGTATAAAAGGTTTATAAGAAAGGGTTCTCTTAGAAGGCATTTCAATATAATCTTCTAACATAAAAGCATAAGATAAATCCAATGGGGCTTCTGTAATGTACATTTGATTTTCTAATAAATTGATTTTTGATAATAAAAACTTTGTAAAAGAACCACTTACATTATTAGATAATTCTAATCTAACTGCTGCAAGCTTTTTTCTCTTTTGTAAAAGTTTTTTCATTTTTTTTCTAAAATCATTCTCAATTTCAAAGGCTTCATCATCGGCATTAATATCACCATTTCTAGTAACTCTAAAAATAGTTTTATCTTGAACTTTATACATTGAAAAAATTTCATCATAATATTTTAATACAATATTAGCTAAAGAAATATATCTTAGTTTAGGACTGGGTAAAAAAATATGAGATGGCAAAGCCTCAGGTATTGCAATTACTGAAAACAATTCCTCTCCATTATGTTCAAGCATTGCACCAACATGTAATGTTTCATTACTTAAATGAGGAAAAGGATGATGCGAATCAACAATTTGTGGAGATAAAATTGGTAAAACATTACTATCAAAATATTTTTTTACATATTTCTTTTCGACATTTGAAAGTTCTTTATAGTGTAAATTTGAAATTTCATGAAGTCTAAGTTGATTTTCAACATTTTCATATGCTTTTTCTTTTTCTTTATATAAAAGACCTACTTCATTATATATTATTGACAATTGCTGTTGAGGAGATAAACCAGATCTATTATCAATTACAGCTTCGTTACACTCTAACATATCAAAAAGAGAACCAACTCTTATCATAAAAAATTCATCTAGATTGCTGGTAAAAATTGAAATGAATTTTAATCGTTCAAGTAAAGGAACTGTTTCATCCATTCCTTCTTCTAAAACTCTTTTATTAAATTTTAACCAAGATAATTCTCTGTTTTGGGTATAACCTTGTGTATGTAAACTTTTCATCATAAATCCTTAATTTATTTAGTAAGTAAAAATAGTATATAATAAATTTAATTTATTGTTAAACCTTTATAGTCTTTATATTTTCTCTTTGTATAGTCTTTTCTTGTTTTATTTATTTTATTTTTTTTATTTGGTTTTGTCGATTTATTTTTATTTTTTATTTTAATTAACAATCTATATAAAACAGAAATAATTACTATATAAATTGATAATAAAATTATATAATCACCATGCTTAGTATAAAAACTTGTATTAATCTTGTTATTATCATAAATTGGAACATTATATACTTTATAATCAGTTGTAAAAGGAGTTATTGGTTCAATTATTTCTCCCCATGCTGTTATTAAACAAGTTATTCCACTATTTGTAGATCGTACAACACTTTTTCTATTCTCTATTGCCCTAAATGCTCCAAGATACATATGTTGTTGTTCAGCAGCTATAGACTTTGACCAACTATCATTTGATAAATTTAATAAAAGGGTAGAGCCTTGATTTACAAACTCTCTACTAATATCTGAGAAAATATCTTCAAAGCAAATTGAAGTAGAAAATTTTAAACCTTTATAATTAAATATTTTTGAAACATCTGATGGTAACCACCAATGATAATCATTTGCTTTCAAAAAATTATAAAATTTGGGGAATTGTTTTTCATATGGAAAATATTCAGTAAATGGTACAAGATGCTGTTTTCTATAAGTATCTTCTAATTTACCATTCGCAAAAAGAATTATTGTATTATAATCATCTCTGTTCCAACTACCGTCATCTAAGAAGGGTGGTTGTCCATTATCTTTTAAAACACCTTCTACATTACCTGTGATTAATGGAACACCTAATTCTTTACCAAATTCTACAAAATCATCAACTAATTGTGAAGTATTTCTACTACTTGGATACTTTGTATGCCAAGCCACACTTGGAACAAATGCTGTTTCACTCCACATTATTAAATCAGGGTTTAATTTCATTGCTTCTTTTGTTAATTTTGAGAGTATTTCAAAGTTACTTTTATATTGATTATATCCGCCTTCCCAAGTATCAGCATTATGTTGAACAGTAGCAATTTTAACATAACTGTCCGGAATCTTATATTTCCAATAATTAATAGATGAATAACCATAAATTAATACACAAAGCATTATGAATAAATACAATAAAACATATTCTTTTTTTTCTTCTAGATATTTACTAAAAATTAAGTTTTTATTATCTATAAAATAATTTGCGATAAATGATTGTGGTAAAAACAATAAAAAAGAAATTCCCCACATTCCTGTAACACTTGCAAGTTGAGAAATGAGTGGTAAATTTATTGTTGCAGAAGCTAAGGAGCCATAAGCATAAGCTAAGAAGCCTTTTTGAACAATGTATGAGTAAAGAATATAAGCAATCGATTGAGATATTGCTTTATATTTCTTTGGAAACACATAAAATAGTTTTAATAATGGAAAGAAAAATAATAATTGAATTCCTTTAGCAATTGGCCCGATTAAAATAGCAAGAGGATGAAATGTACTTAACCAATAATTAAAAATTCCTAAAAAAGTTACTCCAAATATAAAACCTAATATTGGAGTATAAATCCATTTTGTCCTATTTACTGAGTAAATCATCGGAATCAATGCTACAAAAGAAAGAATACTAAACCCTTTTTCATTTATTGCAGATGGAAAAGCTAGAGCATATATTGATGCTGATAGAATTGTAAGGAATATTTCAAAAGGAAATGAAAAATAATATCTTTTTTGCATTTAGTGCCTCAATTGTTGAATTAATATATATAAAATAATAACATTAATTATCATTTTTGGGGTACAGAATTAATATTTTAATTTTTTTTTAAAAAACTATGTCAACCGCAAGCGATTTTGTCTTTTATTGAAAATAAAAATTTTTCAAATTCAAGAGTCAATTTCAAGACAATATTGAGTAATTTCAATTGAAAA
>RZYO01000404.1 GCA_009930325.1 Spirochaetia bacterium
GGCCAACCTATTGTTTTTTATAAAAAAAATAGCCCATATAATGAGCTATTTGAAACTATATGATTTCTCATAAGCACTTAAGCTTTTGCTGGGTGCTTTTTATCTAATGTGATAACTTAGTTATGTTCTTTTTTACTAATTTTTAATGGCAGTATTAATACTATGACGATACACATAATATTTGGTATATAGAAATTCAAGAATAAGATTTGAAACCATGGTGACTGCCAAAATTAAATACTCATTATAATTCAACTTTGTTAGTGCATCACCCCACCAAGTTGATAATGGTGTGAATACTAAATAAAAGAACGCTATCTTAGACATCGCAATTGGAATATTACTTGCTGATTTAAATGTAAACTTCCTATTTAAAGTGAAATTCCACAAGACACTCAGTGTTAATGCAACCAAATAAGATGGCCAATAGATAAATCCAATAACTTCAAATAAAAATGTGAATGAAAGAATTTGGATGATCCCTGCAGATAATGAAAATAATGTGAATTTAATCATTTGAAGATAGTTATCTCTCGTTTGTTTTGACCTATCCATCAATCTTTCTCCTACTTCTTTTATAAGTTTTCAATCTAATGAAGCTTATCATATATCATTTTACGCTTATGATTTAAAAATATGAACATTTAGTCAAATTAATCTATTTATTTTATATTATTTATGATAAATTAATCTTAAAGTTCAATGAAAAGAGATGGAATCGTGAAACAATGTATCGTTTATTATTCAAAAACTGGTAACACTGAAAGTGTAGCAAAGAAATTCAAAGATTTTGATTTACTTCAAGTAAAAGCAAACTCAGATGACCTTAATATTCAAAATCCAACACTCACAGTTATTCCGGAGATTAAAGGTTACGAGTATGTAGTTTTTGCAACACCTGTCCATGGGTTTCAAATTTCTAAAGTTATGAAAACTTATTTAGAAACTATTACTGACTATAAAGATGCAATTATTGATCTTTATATAACTCACTTCTTTCCATTTGCTTGGATGGGTGGCAATTCATCTTTAAATCAAATGAAAAAAATTATTGAGTC
>RZYO01000405.1 GCA_009930325.1 Spirochaetia bacterium
TAATAGAAAACAATTTATACAAGTTAGAAAATAATAACAGTAATAAAGTTTTAAAAGAAGTTCCATTAAAAGAAATACCACAGACAAGTGCATTAAAAGCAAAAATATATTTTAAAAATATAAATAAAATTCTTGCAGAACCATGTATATATAAACTTGATAAATCAACTCAAAGAGGTAAAAGCATATTAGACAGTAAACTTGATTTACTTGATGATTTAGATCAAAACTTATCACAGTCAAGTATAACTACAAGATTATCTACTCCTGTTGAATATATTCCAAATGGTTTAGTAGAATATGATAGTGAAGGGAATCCTAAAGAAATACAAAGATATGACAGAAGATATATTAAACTTCCAAGTGATTTTAATAGTGCAACAGGCATAGAAAATACAAAAATAGAAACAACACAACCATTATTAAACTTTCAACAATATAACGATGCATCTCTTGAAATAGTTCATAATTTTTTAACAGGACTTATAAGCCCTTCAACATTAGGATTAGACTTAGCTAGAAAAGACAATGCAACGGCACAAAGAGAAAAAGAAAAAGTCACATTAGTAACAAGAGATTATTTAGTATCAATCCAAACACAAATATTAAAAAGTCTTTTTGAAAAAGTTATTAAGTTTTATTTTACAATTAATAAAGATCAAGAATTATCAAATTTAGATTATAAAATAACTATTAATTATCCAGAATATGCTAATCCTAGTTTTGAAAATAAATTGTCCTATTTAACACCTGCATTTGCAAGTGGTGGCATGAGTGCAAAACAATATGTAAATGAGTTATGGGGCGATTCTTTATCGGAAGAAGAAAAAGAAGATGAAATAAAAAAATTAGAAGAAGGCAAAGAAGCTTATATACCAGCAAGTGAAGAAGTCTATGAGCCTTTTATGATTTAAGTGATATAAATGTTTTCTTCTAAAAAATGGTCTATAATATCAAAAGGATTAGTTGAAGAATATAATAAGTTATTAAGTGAGTTAGATAAAGCAGAAATAGAACAATTGACTAAAGGGATGACTAAAGAAGATTATTTTAAAAA
>RZYO01000406.1 GCA_009930325.1 Spirochaetia bacterium
TGAAGTTGAAGAAATAATAGAGGAATCTTTTAAGGAACTTTCCTCAAATGTCTCTTATTGGATATCTGATGAATATGAATTTAAAGGGAAAAAAGGAGAGAGTTTGATTAATGCAGTTAAACAAAAATTTAATGTAGATAGAGGAACAGCAATTTCAATGATTAATCAAACAATGAAAGAAAATGGATTTAATTATAAGATTAAAGAATCCTACAAAGAAGCAGCTATTGTTGGTGTTTTTGAGGATGCTAAGAAAATGTTCTATCAAGGATTTGAAATTGGAGCTGTAAAATCAAGACTTAAAGATAAATATCCAAGTATAAGTGTTATTAATATTAATGATTCTGTAGATAGAGCATTTAGTGATGTTGGAAGTAAGAAAGAATCCTACAAAGAGAGATTAAGAAGTTTGAAGGAGAGTAGTGATATTAAAAATAAAATTAAAAATAGCATAAATGAATTAATAAATAACAATAAAATAAAATTTACAGACACATCAAGTTATTCTGAACCAGTTCATTATCATTTTCAAGCCGCAACAAAAAGAAACGATGGTTTTATAAATTTAACAATTACATTAAATAACTCAAATTATTTAAATATATCTGTTGAAAATTTGCAAGGTAGTTATATTGATTCTACACAACTTGATTTAGATAATAAATCTCATATTTCAAATATTGAAAATAGTTTAAATAAAGCAAAAAGAATTTTTTTAAATGAAATCAATAAAAATAAAAAATTGTTTGAATCCTATAAAGAGAGATTGCAAGAATCTTATGAGGCTGATACGAAATATAAAAATATGTCATTATCTGACGCAAAAAATATTCTTGGTAATAGAGCAAAATGGGAACTACAAAACATGAAGAAAGCATTATCTTCAATGAGACCAATAAATTCTGAAGAAGAAGAAAAAAATTAGCAGCAGTAAGAGTAATGCTTAAGAATAAAGAATCCTACAAAGAGAGATTGAATAGATTAAAGGAAACATTTAATATAGAAAAACCATATGTAGCTGTTCCTTTTGATAATGAAGAGTCTGCAGCA
>RZYO01000164.1 GCA_009930325.1 Spirochaetia bacterium
ATGGATATGGTAATGGGGATGGTTATGGTTTTGGTTATGGAGATGGAGTTGGAATAAAAATAGGGGGATTTTAAAATGGAATATATAATTGGTTACGGAAAAGGAGAAGACTCTGGTTATGGATATGGATATGGAGATAGATATGGTTATGGTTGTGGAGAAGGAGATGGATATGGATTTGGACATGGAAGTGGTTCTGGCGATGGAGATGGATATGGGGATGGAAGAGGTTATGGTTATGGATTTGGAGAAGGAAGTGGAGAAGGTTGTGGAAATGGATATGGAGGTGGATTTGGAGATGGGTATAGTGATGAAATAGAAAAGGGGGGATTTTAAATGGAAAAATATAAAATATTAGAAAAATTTGTAAGTTTGGAATTAGATAATGAATTAAAAAAGAATATTAATGTAGTGCAAAAGTCTAATTTCTATTTATATAATTACAATAATTCGAATATAGTTGAGAGAAATAATCCTGTATTAATTAAATGCAGAGGACTTGTTTTAGATAATACAGGAAGGGTTATGTGTTATCCTTTTGAAAGATTTTTTAATGATTATGAAAATGAGAGTGCTATTATAGATTGGGATAGTGCAGAAATATTTGATAAATTAGATGGTTCATTAATTAATTTATGGTGGGATGGTAATAATTGGGAAATTACTACAAGAGGAAGTTTTTATCCTAATGATAGTAGTTTAAATTATAAGGAAGAATTTCTTAGATTTTTTGATTTAAGTGTGCTCGATGATATAGATAAACAATTTACTTTTATGTTTGAGTTAATCACAAAAAATAATAGAATAGTAAAATGGTATGAGGAAGAAAAAATCGTTTTATTGGGTGCTAGAAATAATAGCACATATAAGGAAGTAAGTCAAAGCGAATTAGATACAATATCAAGAACTTTTGGAGTTAGTCGTCCTTTAAAATGGAAAATTACTAAAACTCCTAGAGATTTATTCAAACACTTAAAAGATGATGATGAAGGCTTTGTGGTTGTAGATGATAATTTTAATAGAATTAAGATTAAACAAGACTCCTATATTAAACTAGGAAGAATTTTAATGTTAAAAGATGAAGATATTTTTAATTATGTTATAGGTAGTGTTGATATAGATAGTGAATATTTGGAGAAATGTCCTGATGTTGTGGAAAAAATAAATAGTATTCAAAACGACATTATATCTACTATGAATTATGTTGAAAGAGAATATAGATATAATTATGATATAGTATTAAAAAGTCTTGAAATAGAGCCTCATACAAGCATTAAAAACGATTTAAAACCTATTATAAGGAAGGAATTTTATAAACTAATCAAAGATAATATTTACTTCCACTATATTATGAAAAGATTTGATAATGGCAATGTGTGGAATGTTTTAAAATATAATAAATTAAAGAAAAAATGAAAAGATTAATATACACAAAAGGCTTAAGTGGAAGTGGAAAAAGCACTTGGGCTAAAAAATATATAAAAGAGAATAAGAATGTTAAACGAATCAATAAAGACGATTTGAGAGATATGTTAGATGATGGAATATGGAGTAAGACTAACGAGAAGACTATAATATCAATTAGAAATGCTATTATAGTGAAATTGTTAAATGATGGGTTTGATGTTATAGTAGATGATACCAATTTATGTCCTAAACATTGGAAAACTTTTGAAGAACTTGCTTTAATGTGTGAAGCAGATTTGATTTGTAAAGATTTTACAGATGTCGATATTAATGTTTGTATAGAAAGAGATATGTTAAGAGATAAAAAGGTAGGAAAAAAGGTTATTATAGAGCAATGGGCGAAATACCTATATTCCCCACCATCCTATAATATCTATAATATCCAATTGCCTGATTGTATTATAGTGGATATTGATGGCACATTGGCACACAGAGTAAATAGAAGTCCATTTGATTATGATAATGTAGAAGACGATATTTGTGACTATGCCATCAAAGATATAGTTAATAACTACTATAATATGGGTAAAAAGGTTTATATATTTAGTGGAAGAGATAATATTTGTCAAGAAGCTACTAAAAGATGGCTAGACAAACATAAAATACTATACCACGAATTGAAAATGCGAGAACACAAAGACAATAGAAATGATACTATAATAAAAGAAGAAATGTATAATGAAATTAAAGATGACTATAATGTATTGTTTGTTATAGATGATAGACCAAGAGTTATAAATATGTGGAAAAACTTGGGATTAAAAGTGTTAAATGTGGGAGATAATATAGATTTTTAGAAAAATGGGCAATTATTCAGCAACACATAGTCATTATTTGGATAATCTATTGAAGAATTTTAATTTAATTAATGAAAATATTCTTGAGATGGAATGGATTATGAAGGAAGGAATTTTACTTGCTAATCATTCTAAAAATCATAGGAAGTTAAATGATATTATAGGAGGATACTATAATGGAATTGGGCTTAATCTAGAATTAAAAGGCAATGTGTCTAAAAGAAGTAAAGCAGTTGAACAATTAAAAAATGGCTATGAATTGCTTGATAAATTTGGCTATAAAGACATAAGAAGTAAAGTAGTCTATTATGACTTGGGGAAATATAGTTTTGAAGAAATTAATAAGGATGAATTAACTCCCCAATCGATTTATAAATAAATATTAATAAAATGGAAGAAAAACATTTAAAAATGAATAAAGTATTATTACATTTAATAGAAGCAATACAAGAACTAAAATTACAAGGTCAGACACCAAAATATATAGTTCATAATCATAATGATTTAAAAGATATTAAAGAATTTAAAAGTTTAAAAGTTATTATGGAAGATATAGAAGTTGAAAAGGTCTATATAATGACAGAAGAAGATGAAGAATTTTATAAAAAACTTATGAATTGGAGGAGTTCTTAGAATGGAATGGTTTAAACCTAATGAATTTGAGATGACAGATTATGAGTATACACAGAGAAAGAATATTCATATTGTTTTACCTGATGATAGACAAATCGAAGTAGAAAGAGATTTTATTAAATATAAAGCTGAAGAATCTTTTTATGATACTTTTGATTTTATAAGTGATTTTTCAGAAGATGAAAAGAATAAGTTTATTGAGATGTGGGATAATGGAGATTTTGAGGATATGATAGAATGGTAAATTTAAAATGAAATATTTAAATCATAAAGAAGAAGAAATATCTAAAAAGTTATTTGAGACTTTACAATATATGGATTTAGTTGTTTATGGAAATAAATTCAGTGAGAAAATAGATGAAAACACAATAAAACATATTCAAGCAGATAAAGTGGAAATATTAACAGATATCAATGGTGTTGTTATTGGATACAGATATTATTAGAAAATGGAACAGGAAAAAATAAGAGCAAACTGTCCTAAATGTGGATGTTTTTTACAATGTGTAGAGTATAGTTTGTGTTATGAAAGTTATGATGACCTAGAATGGTATTATAAATGTAATAATAAAAAATGTGATTGGAAAGAACCAGCACCTAAAAATTAAACTTAAGAAAAAATGAAAGAATATAATGTCAACATAGATATGAAATGGGGATTGGTTTTTGAAATAAAAGCAAAAAACAAGAAAGAGGCAAAGGAAAAAGCATTTAAAAAAATAAAAAAGAGTGATTTCGATTTTGATTGTGAGGAGATAAAATGAAATGGACAATCGAAATAATGGATACATTTGAGTATAAAACTCCTGAAAAGTGTATTATAAAAGATTGTGGAAATCCTGTTGATTGGTATAGTGAAGAATATGACATAGGATTGTGTAGTATTTGCTATAATGAAATTATGGATGAGATAGAAGAAAATGAATAAAAAAGATATGTTAAGTTGGTATTTAAAAGAATTAGAAAAAACTAAATGTTTTTTAAAAGGAATGAGGTATGCAAATCAAGGAAGATTTGATGGTTATAGTGATGATTTAGATGAAGAATTTAATAGATTAAAATATGTTCAAGAAGAATTAATTATTCAATTAGATGAAACAAGAAAAAGTGAAAAATAAAAATGGCATGTGAATATTGTTTAAATAATGATGGGACTTGGTCAGAAGATACTTGTATTGCTAATTGTGAACATTCTGGGGATTATCCTGATGATTGTGATTTGATTGATGGTGAAATTGAAGTGTTGGTTGAAGATGAATAAACTTTTAAATACATTTATAAATAACTATAACCTATATTAAATACAAGATGAATAAGAAAGAAATTGCAAAAAGATTGGGAGTTTCTGAGGATAATTTGATTTGGTCTGAAAAATGTTTAAATCCAGAAACATTGTATCATCATAGCGATGGCACAATTAAAGGAGATTTGGGATATTATGTAGTAAAAAAATGGTAAAAGGTATAGAAGAAATAATAGATAGAACTGCATATTGGCTTAATAGAGTTGATACTGAAATTAATTTAAACCCTATTGAGATGTATGAGTTTAATAAGCATTTTAGCAATTTGAGAAAATATGGTTTTGATATTGGTATAGAAGAAGACAAATCCACCTATGAAATCACTTTGAAGTATTTGAATGAGAGTGTTGGTAAAAGGAGATATAAGAAATGAAAGAAGTATTATGGGACACAATATTCTATACTTACATTTTTATAATATGTTTAGTGTTGTATCTATTGTGGCTATCTATATAGAAAAATACAAAATAAATCAAAAGGATTAATGTGTCCAGTATGTCATCAAAAGACATTCTTCTATCTTATCGATGGAAAATGGGTATGTTATGAGTGTGGAAGAGAAGAAAAATATAAAGGAGTATGTAAATTATAAAAATGAGAAAAGAAAATAAAGAAGAGAAAGATATGGCTATTGAATTTGTTAAAGAAATACAAAAACAATTCACTATGCCTATAATAGAAAATATAGATAAGTTTTTGGATAAACAAGGTTATGAAGAACCAGCAAAATCGAATTTTAGAAAGACTTTAATGATAACAATCGCTAATAGCATTTTTATGCTATCTGGGGCTAGTAAGAAAGAATTAAAACAATCTTATAGGGGTTTTATAGCAGATTATGATGAGATAAAATGAAATTAGAATTAACTACATTCAAAGAGTTGCGAGTAGGACAATCATTTATCACAGATATAAAAGAAACACCAGTATATATTTTCACTATATTATCAATAGCAAATCCTACTCACGAGAAAAGAAGATACTATATCAAAAGCCAATATGATGGTGAAACTGATATTATAAGATTGAATAAAACTAGAGTGCTAAAA
>RZYO01000165.1 GCA_009930325.1 Spirochaetia bacterium
CAGTTTCAAAAACATATTTAAAATATATAATTGAAACTACTCCTACCAAAACAGGAATGACTGCAGAGGCTTGGGAGTTAGAGATAAATGATGATTTTAGTGTTGATATTTATAATAAAGACTTTGGACAAGTTATTTTATACTTAGAAGAAGGAACAGATCCTTATGTAATAAAACCTAAAACAAAGAAAGCTTTAAGATGGAAGATTGGTCCTGGAGATAGATATGCTTTTGCTAAAAGAGTTAATCACCCTGGTATTGAAGCAAGGAAATTTATTCAAACAATAATGACTGATGATAAAATTTTCAGAGAATTTGAAACTGAATTGGAAGCTAGATTGGAGCCTTATCTTAAAGCAATGTTTAAAAAATAAATTTATTTAAATACTTGAAAGACTATATATTATATATTAATGGCAATAATCACTTTGTCAGGAAACCGACCAAAATAACTTGGTGAAAATAATGATTGAACAACTATACGAATTAAATATTTATGAAAATATTGAAAAAATATTAGAAGAAAATCTTCAAGATATTAATACATCACGTACAAGTTCTCGTATTATTTTCCCTACTTTTCCTGATAAAAAAGCTAATTATCCTACAATAACTCTTGAAATTACATCACCACAATATGAATCTGTTTCTGCAGGTGATGTATTTCATACGATAAAAGAAGATGATATATTTATTGAATACTTTGCTAAAAAAGCTAAGTCTAATATGAATATATATTGTTTTAGTTCTAAAGAAGAGATTTATAATGCAGTTATTAATAATAATGTTATAGCTTTAAAAGGCAAAAATGTTAGTTATTATTATGCTAAACAATGTCTCAATATTTTGAGAGAGAAGAGAAAAGAACTTTTAGAATTCCTTAATGATATAATAGATACCCAAATTTCTGATACTTTTGAAGACGACAAATTCGGTTGGACATCTGTTTTAAATGCAGAAATAATATATGATGACATTTGGTGTAATAAATATGTTAAAGGACAATTAATAGAGAGCTATAGTTTAACTCTAAATATATAAATAAATAGGTGAAAAAAATGACAATAATTAGACCACAAATAATAAAAACAGTAAATGTTTTAAGTTCATTAGTTTCTCCAGCAAGTCAAAGAATTGCAGCAATGATAGGTACTTCATCTTGGGGTCCTGTAAATACTGCAACTTCTTTAGAATCATTATCAGATTTTGTTTCAATTTTTGGTGATGAAACTGCAGCTGGTGTTACTGGTATAAAAGGAGCTGAATTATTTTTTAATAATGGTAGGAATTTAATTTTTACTAGAGTAGAGGATGGAACAGCAGATTATGCAGATTATATGTGTTTAAGTACAGCAACACAAGTAATTCAATTAAAAGGTAAATATAAAGGAACTTATGGAAACAATGTCTCTATTTTAGTTGAAGTAATAGATACAACAAAAAGAGGTATTACTATTAGTGATGGTAAAATGACAGAAATCATTAATAATAATGGAGCAGGATATGCAACTAATAATGATATTGCTGCAGCAATTAATGCTTCAAGTTCTTTAATTACAGCAGAGGTACAATCTGGACAAGGAACTACAAATCTCTTAGATGCATTTACAATAACATATTTAACAGGTGGTGTAGATGGATCTACATCAATAGACTCTGCAGATTATACTACAGCTTTAGATAATGTCTTAGCTACTGTAGATTTTAATTTTTTAATCGTACCAGGAACAACAGATAATACAATCCAAAAAGCGATCTTAGCAAAAATGGATTTGAGAGAAACACAGAACAAAAAATATTCAAGATATTTAACAGGTGTTGCTATAGATGAAACAATTGCAACTTCAATTGCAAGAGATTCCTCAGGAAAAAGAATCTCGATATTAAGTCCAAGCATTACATATATCAACAGATATACAAATTCCACTGTTAATTTGGATGGTTCATATCTTGCTTGTGCTTATGCTGGTAAACTTTGTAGTTTAGATGTTGAATTATCAGGGACTAATAAAAGTATAAATATAAATAGTTTAATTGTTAATTCTGCTACAGGGAAAACCTCATATACAAATCTTGAACAGCAACAATTATTAAATGGTAAAATAATTCCTGTATCTAATATTAATGGATATCCGACAATAATTAGAGGAATAACAAGATATTCAGATGATACAAGTCCATTCATTGAAGAAAATATTGTAGATATTACAGATTACATAATTTCAGAGCTTGAAACATATTTAGATTCTACCAAAGGACAACCAAATACTGAAGTAAATAGAGATTTATTTGGTGCAAAATGTGATTCAATTTTACAATCTGCAAAGAATCAAAATATAATTGAAAGCTTTGTAGAGACAGAAGTTACAAAATCTGCAAGTCCAGATTCATATAATGTGACAGTTGGAATTGTTCCAAGTTATAGTGTAAATGTAATATATTTTACATTAAATGTAAGCTAAATACCAT
Source organism: Spirochaetia bacterium (assembly GCA_009930325.1). Classification (GTDB taxonomy): domain Bacteria; phylum Spirochaetota; class Spirochaetia; order Sphaerochaetales; family Sphaerochaetaceae; genus Pleomorphochaeta. The sequence continues at coordinate 2,470 of RZYO01000165.1, forward strand.
ATGGTATTTAGTTGTTTTTATATAAAAGAATAGGTGATTATAATGGCTCCAAGAAAACAAGTTAAAACATTAAGAGACATGAATGTTTATATTGATGGGAATCTTGTAAGTAGATGCCAAGCAGCATCGGTTACAAGAGTTATTGACCAGCAAACATATAGTGAAGCAGGGAATGATAAAGATACAGATATCGTTCAAATTGGAACTCATGTCAATGGTTCAATAACACATTTTTTAGTTGATAAAGAAGTTTATAATTTATTATTTGACTCAAATGGAAAAGGTAAATATGTAACTTTAACTTTTGTAACTAAAAATGTAACTCCATCGATTAAAGTAAAAGTTATTGATGCAAAATTCAAATCATTTCCATTAGAATTTGCTTTAGATAGTCCAACATCAATCCAAGCAGAATTTGATGCACTTGATATGATATTTTAAAATAAGGTGAATTAAATGATACAAATACTCCAAACTGCTATTAAACAAAAAGAAAGAAAAATCATAGATGTCGGTCCAGATTTTAAAGAGATTAAAAATCTTGATTTTGATTCTATTATTCCTAAAAATGCAAGAAATTTAGAGATTACATATAAACAAAACAGAGACGGGAGATATTTATTATCAATTGATTATATAAGTAAATTAGAAGTAATAAAAGAGGGTGATCCACATGGAAGAGAATTTAAAAATAGAAATGAAAGAATGGATAAAAATTGATGATGCTGGGATAATGACTATAACTGATAAATCAGGAAAAGAATATAAATTTAAAGAAGTTACAAATTCAGTATATAAAGCATCAAAAAAGAAGGCAGAAAAACTTAATATCGATATAACAGATTTATTAATTAAAGAGTCTTTAGTCGATAAATTGAGTGATGAAGAAATGGACGATATTCCAACTTCAACAATATTAAGATTTGAATATGCAATGACAATATTATATGGTTTAGAAGATTTTCAATAGTCTGTAATGTAGATAATCTTCAATTAGAGGATTTTGCGAATTACATTGCAGACAAGATTGATGAGAAAGGTACTTTTGAAATTATTACAACACAGGTAGCGATATATTATAAGATACCAAGATGGGAATTAAAAAATAGAACAATGTCAGAATTAATAGAAGCATATAAAGATATATTATATGATGTAAGCAAGACTAAAAAAGCTCAAAAGGAAAGTGAAGATGGGACAGACATATAAAATTACAATGACAGGTTTGCAACAATTGAACCAAACTGTAACTAAATTAAATGAGACATCAAAATCTCTGACTAAAGTAAATAAATCTATTAATACACTTAATAAAGACTCAAAAAAACTTGGAAATACATTGATTAATAAACTTGGTCTTAAAGATGTCTCTGATAAATTACAAGATTTTAAAAAATATTTAGCTCCAGTAAAAACAGGTTTTAAAGAAGGTATTGAAAGTGTAAATATTTTTTCTAAAGGAATGTCTCAAGGATTAAAAAGTAACATGGGATTTGTTGGAGCTTTTAAGAATGGTTTTAAATCAATGACATCATTTATAACTGGTGGTTCTAAAGTAATGAGCAAAGCTTTATTAACAGTTAGAGGAGCTCTTATGGGTTTTATATGGCCTGTACTTGCGATAGCTGCAGCTTTTGTAATACTGAAAAGGATGTTTACATTAAATGTCGGAGGAATGCAAACTCAATGGAATAAGATTACAGGTGGAATGAAAAAGACTTGGGCTCAATTCAAACTTGCTTTTGATAAAGTTCTTAAAGCATTCGGTCCAATTATAAGTGGAATTTTTAAATATATTGGTTCAGTATTAAAACCTATTATTGATTTATTCAAATTTATTGGTAAAGAAATAAATAAAATATTTGGTGGAGATGGACAACAAGCTTTGAAAATATTTAGTACAACTCTTAAAGTAATTGGTAAAACAATTGAAATAATAGGTAAAGTGATTGGTTTTGTTCTTAAGATTGCTTTTTTACCATTAAAAGGAATTATAATAGTAATATCGTTTTTAGCTAAATTATTAGCAGACAGATTTAAAAAGATCGGACAGTTTATTCAAGTGTTTTTAGTTGAGCCGATTAAAATGCTTGTTGATTTGATAAAAGAGTTATTTGAGAAGATTGCAGGTTCGAAAATTGGTAAGATGATTGGAATGGGAAACCAGAATTCTAAAGGCAACGATAAAGGTAATAAAAAAGTGACAAACAATAATCAACAAATAACATTTAATACTAATAGACCAACTTCGCCAGAGCAGACACAAGCATTTGCTGATGATATTTCGAGTATATTAATGGGATGATAATATGATTAAAGGAAAAACAAAATATAAATTATATGATGAATTAAATAATGAATATAATCTATATGCTGTAAGTGATTTTTCAAGAGGTGGAGACTCTACAATTGTTGTTTATGAGTCTGCAACTGGTAATCAAGGTTATTCATTTTGGAATGGCAGAACACAAGAATCAATTACATTAAATGGTACATTAATATATGATACAAATCAAGAATTAATGAATGCAATTGAAAAAATAGAAAAATTAAGAATTAATGGGGATGTAGTTGAATTTATAAATCCATTCAAAAGTGCAATTAGAAGTAATAAATATTTTATCTCGAGCTTTTCAACTACATTCAATAAAGGAACAGATACTATAGCTTCTTTTACAATGACAATTACAGAGAAAAGAGATGTTAATGTAAAAAAGATAGCAGTTAATTTAGTAAATTATAATACTTCAATAACGATGTTAGAAACTTATA
>RZYO01000407.1 GCA_009930325.1 Spirochaetia bacterium
CTATTTTACAAGTATCTAAATTAGAAGATACTTCTTTTGTTATCATAGATGATATTAGTGATGTGGAATTTTCTTCTATATTAATCGTTGCCATTTTAATCTATTTCAATTGATAGTGGATTAGTTCCTGCTTGTCTTAATGTTAATCTTCCTCTTAAAAAAGTTTCTCCTTCAACTGGTTCAATAGAAACATCTTCAAGAGTTCCTGTATAATATTTATATTGAGAACTTCCATCTGAACTTTCAAACCATATTCTAATCTCATATTCTAAATCTGTTGTGTTTCCACTAATTGAAGTGTCTTGAATTAAACCATCCATATTTAATTCTTCATCTCCCACAATATAATCCCATTGTTGTTTTGTTGTTATTATATTATCTCCATTAGAAACATCTGTACCTCTATCTTTTAAAATAAAATTTAATGAAATTAATTTTGTAAAACCACCTAAATTTAAACTAATATTTTTATCGGATGTTTGACCTGGCATAGAATAACTTATTGAATTTATAGTTATATTTTCAGAAACACTATTTGCACTATAAAATAAAATACTTTTTCCTTTATTGTTTTTTAACCTAAATTGATATGTATTAGCCATTTTTTAAAAAGCACCTTTTCCTCCAAGTTCTCTTCTTAATTCTCTTTTTATAGTTTCAATCATATTCCTATCTGCATTTCCATTAACTGTCAAATATATATTATTTGTAACATTCCCACCTGAATTTCCACCCATTAAATCTTTTGGATTTTTACTTGCAAGTAAATAATCTTTTGGATTAACAGACACAAGTTTGCCTGATGGAGACACTACACCATCATTTATACCAACTATATTTTTAGCACCTTGCCATAAATTACTACCAATGGATTTAGTCCCTTCCCAAAGTTTCATAATTTGTGTTTTAATCCAACTACCTATATCAGACAATACATTTAATGATGTTGCCAATATTTCTGTCATAGTATCATATATCCAACTACCAACTCCACCTAATAATTCCCAAGCAGATGAAAATGCACCTTTTAATGTTTCCCAAAACCAA
>RZYO01000166.1 GCA_009930325.1 Spirochaetia bacterium
TAGTAATCTAATTGTAACATAAGAGGCTTTATTATTCTATAATTTACTTAACATTTGTTAGCATATTTTATTTATTTTATATTTTATACGGATTCAGGATTATTTATAAAAATATAAAGCTTTTTAATATTTTGTTAGAATATTTAATTCCCAATTTCATATATTTGTACGTTTGACTTTTTAATAGAGAGGTATTATTTTTAATAAAGTAAAAGTTAGTTTTAGCTAATTTTATTGGAGGCTTTATGTTAACTCTTGAGAATATAAACTATAAAATTGGAGACAAAGATATTGTTAGAGATATTAATTTTTCTTTTAAAAAAGGGAAAGTTTATATATTGACTGGTCCAAATGGTGGAGGCAAAACATCTCTTGGTAAAATTATTTCAGGGTTATATCCCACTGATTCTGGTAAAATTTTATTTAATAATAAAGATATAAGTAAGTTGGGAATAAGTGAAAGGTCTAAGCTTGGTATATCTTATGGGTTCCAAAGTCCTGTTTATTTTAAAGGCTTGTCAGTTAGAGATATCTTATCTCTAGCTAGTAAAAAACACGATGAAATATATTTAAATAATTTATTATCAAAAGTTGGGCTTTGTGCAAAAGAATACTTAGATAGAGAATTAAATCAAAATCTGTCAGGAGGAGAAATAAAAAGAATTGAAATTGCAAGTGTATTAGCTAGAGAAAACACTAAGATTTATATATTTGATGAACCTGAAGCTGGTATTGATCTTTGGAGTTTTAAAGAATTGATTAATATATTTGAAGAATTAAGAAATAGAAAAATAATAATAATTATCATATCGCATCAACAAAAAATATTAGAATTGTCTGATTTTATAATTGTAATGAATAAATCAAAGATTGTTAAATATGGATCTAAAGAAGAAATATTACCTACTTTGATAGAAAAAGAAAAAGAAAATAATTGTAAAGGTTGTTTGAAAAAGGAATTATTATAATGTTAAAGAATACTTTAAATTTATTAAAAAAATTATATGGTGATATTAATTATAACCTATCGGCTATAAATGTAAGAGAAAATTGTTCTAGTTGTGAAAGAAAGAATTCAAGTAATATAATAATTGAAGATATGAAAGATGAAGATGGAATAAATATCTTTGTTAAATCAACAGCCCAAGGTGAAACTGTTTTTATTCCAGCAATAATTAATAAAAGTGGAATTGATGATATAGTTAGAAATGATTTTTATATTGAAAAAGATGCAAATGTTATAATTCAAGCCGGATGTGCCCTTCATTCTGATAATAATGATAAATCCTCTCATTTTGGAATTCATAGATTTTTTATTGGAGAAAATGCAAAGGTAAAATATTATGAAAAACATCTTGGAGAGGGGGTTGATGCTCAAAGAATAATATCCCCAAAAACAGAAATAGTATTAGATAAAAACGCCTCTTTTTTAATGGATTCTATACAATTAGATGGTGTTACTTATAGTAAAAGAGATACTATTGCAAAGGTTGGAGAAGGGGCTATTTTTGATGTTAATGAAAGAATGTTAACCAAAGAAAAACAAGAGGTATTAAGCAAGTTTAATGTAGAAGTTGTGGGAAATGATGCTAGTATAAATATAGTATCAAGATCTGTTGTAAAAGGGGATTCGAAGCAAACTTTAGAAAGTAATATAGTTGGAAATTATAGATGTGTAGGGCACAGTGAATGTGATGCAATATTAGAAGATAATGGAATTGCAATAGCTGTTCCTGCTCTAATTGCAAATCATAAAGATGCTTCTTTAATACATGAGGCAGCTATTGGAAGGATTTCAAAAGAACAAATTGAAAAATTACAAACATTAGGTTTGAGTGAAGAAGAATCTGAAAGCTATATTGTAAAAGGCTTTTTAAAATGAAAAATTTAATATTAAAATATTTTATCAGTAAATAATAAAAATTATTGTAATTTTTAAACTAATTAATTTTTTTTCCATGAAAAAATAATAATAATTAATAAAAAAACTTGTTTACTAAAATAAGTTAATGTTATTATATTAATTATTTATTTAGAAAGAGGGAGAAAGCATGAAAAAAAATTTAGTAATGAAAATTATTATTGGATTTATTGCTGGTTTTATTGTAGGTGTTGCTCTATGGTTATCAAATGTAAATGTTAGTGGTTATTTGAAGGTTGTTTCACCTTTTGGTAATGTTTTAGTTTCAATGTTGAAGATGGTAGTTGTACCTGTAATCTTTTTATCACTTGTAACTGGTGCTGCATCTTTACCAACAGGCAAATTTGGAAAAATTGGATTAAAAGTAATAGTATGGTATTTTGCAACTAGCTTAATTGCTGCAGTTGTTGGTTCTTTACTTGCTACTATCTTTAGTCCTGGAAGTTCAAATATTGATATGTGGCAACAATTAATTACAACACAAACTGCTGTTGATGAAGTAACTGTTTCAACAACAGGCGCTTTAACTGAAGTATTTTTAAATATGTTTAAAAATCCATTTGAATCTCTTGCAAATGGTAATTTCTTAGCTATTATTGTTTTTGCAATTGCTTTCGGTCTAGCATTAAAATTGAATGCAGATAACCCTAAAACTTCAAAAGAATCAAAAGAAAAAATTAATTTATTCTTAAATTTATTTGAAACAGCACAAGAAGGTGTATTTACTATAGTTGACTGGGTATTAGCTTATTCTCCAATTGGTGTATTTGCTTTAACTTCTTGCAATTTTGCAAATTATGGATCAGCATTATTTGGACCTTATGTTTCATTAACATTAGGTGTAATTCTTGGAATACTATTCATGATTTTTGTTGTTTATCCAATCATGATTATTCTATTTGTTCACAAGAATCCTTATAAATTATTATTTAAAATTAAAGAAGCTCCTTTAACTGCTTTTGTTACAAGAAGCTCTGCTGCAACTCTTCCTGTGTCTTTAAAAGTTGCTGAAGATGAAATAAATGTTGATTCAAGTTTATCAGCTTTTGCACTACCTTTAGGAGCTACAATTAATATGGATGGAGTTTGTGTTCACTTACCATTCTTTGCTGTATTAGCTGCTAATATGTTTGGAGTTCAATTAGGCTTTACTGGTCTTACTATCTTAGTAATTACTACAGTTTTGGCTTCAATTGGTGCTGGCGGGGTTCCTGGCGGTTCTTTAATGTTATTGTTTATTATTTTACAAAATATGGGATTACAACCTTCTCAAATAGCTATAATTGTTGGATTAGCACTTGGTATTAACCCAATCTTAGATATGTTTGAAACAATGAATAATGTAACTGGCGATATTGTATGTACTTATGCCGTTGCAGAAAATTCAGATATGATTGTAAATAAAGAGTAAATTAATTAATAAAAATTAAAATTAATAGTCATCTTGGTTTTGCATTTATTGTAAATTCAAGGTGATTTTTATTTGTCTAAGTATTGTTTGTTTTATTAAAGAATGTTAGTCTTGACTAAGAAAATATTAGAGTTTTCTAAAGGATAAAATATGAATTTTATTAATAATATAGATAAATCAAAGATTATAAAACAAAAGCAAATAATAAAGACTTATGATGGACAAATTGTAAGTTCTAAAATAGCAGATAATGATTCATTTCTTCTTGAGCTGTATTCTTTTGATAAAGGGGAAGAAATTAGCACTCAAAAAGCAATATATGACATGCTATTTTATGTTTTAAAAGGTCAAGTAAATATATATAAAGATATTATAAATGAAAAACAATACAAAGTTGTAAAAAAAGAAGAAGAGGGAGGAATAATTGCGTTAGAACCTTCTTTAGTTATTATCTATTCTTTTAAAGCAGAAAATAAAATAAAAAATTTAAAAACCAACAATAATTTAGAAAAGGAAATTGATTTTGTTAATAATTCGGTATCAAGTAAGATTCTTTTTCAAAGTGATGTTTTAAGTTTAACTTTACTTGCTTTAGATCAAAATCAAGGTTTAAGTACACATGCTGCATCAGGTGATGCTTTGGTAATTTCTCTTGATGGAGAAGTTGAAATAAAGATTGATGATACTCCTTATTTAGTTTCAGATTCTGATTTAATAGTATTACCTGCTAAAATACCACATGGATTAAAAGCAATAAAACCATATAAAATGTTTTTGACAGTTGTAAAACAATAATAACAAACAAATAATTAATTAATTTTATTCCTTAATTATTTACTTAATAAAGAATTACTTATTTGAGTAAAAAAAAGTAATATTTTTGAAAAAAACTAGTTGACGTAAGGCCTATTTTTTTGATAGCTTTAATGCATCGCCGAAGTGGTGGAATTGGTAGACACAAGGGACTTAAAATCCCTTGCTCTTTAGGGCGTGGGGGTTCAAGTCCCCCCTTCGGCAACAGCAAATCTCAATATGAGGTTTGTTTTTTTTTGATAAAAATAATATTATTTTCATAATTTCTATGTAAAAATACTCTAAGGCTTAATTAAATATAAACGCTTAGAGTATATAACCTAGATAAAAATTTTTTAATTTAGAATCTGTAACTAGCTCCAACAGCAGGCATAATGTTTGTAATAATTTTTGAATATTTTACAAAATCGCCTAAAGAATCTGTTTTCCAAGAAAGTCCATCAAAACCTAGATTTAATGAAGCTACTAATGTAATTTTTTCAGCTAAGGTATATTCAAAAGAGCCAAATACTCCAGCCCCAAAACCTAATACAACTGCTTCATCACTTGTTGTTTTTTCTTTTGCTCCTAATATTGTAATATCTAATCCACCACCAACTTTTACAAGCATATTGTAATCTATTGGAATTATATAATATGGACCTGTTTGTAAGAATACAGCAACAGAATTGTCATAGTTTGTACTTCCATCAAATTTAAAGGAAAGTGCTTTACCAGCACCACCATTGGCATAAATACCAATATTATCATTCATTTTGTTTTGATAGAATGCTGCAACACCTACTGAGGAAGCAGATACATTACTGCTCATTGTTCCTAAGTAAAATAGACTACCAATAACTTGGTTTTTCCCATCTCCTGAAGAAGCTTCTAAAGGTAAGAAATTCATTGCTGAGAATGCAGATGAAATACCGACAACAGTCATTACGACTAAAGTTAAAATTCTTTTTTTCATAATTAGCACCTTTTTTTATGACTTGAATTGTCAAGTCAAGTGCAACAAGGTTCCATAATAAGCCTCAAAAGGACATTTGTAACCCAAACACTTTCTTGGTCTCATATTAAGTGTCATGA
>RZYO01000408.1 GCA_009930325.1 Spirochaetia bacterium
ATGTTATTGAATCTCCTCCATCTGTTGGATCAAAAAACCCATTTTTATTCTCTTCTTCTAATGAAGAATAAATTTTTACATTAACATCATCTAAATTATCTACTCCTGATCCCTGAATCACAGGATTTCCATAAATTTCACCCGTTGCTATTCTTTTATCTTGTAATAAATTCTTTTTTGAATTATATAATTCTTCTACTTCTGTCGCTGTAAGTGCTCTATTTAAAACAAAAACTTCATCTATTTTTCCATCAAAATTTCCATGAGGTGGATAAAAAGCATAATCTCCAGAATATTCACCTATCCTTATCTTTGATCCTAATGTATCTAAATCAAAACTTGCAAGATTTTGTGAAGAAGCCATTAAATCTCCATTCAAATAAAATTTTATTGGAGATCCTATTACCCAAGTTCCTATTAAATGATACCAATTTCCAGATTCTATAATAGAAGAAGGAATCATGGCAGTATAATCAAGATCTCCTGCATCTTCCAATGAAAATCCAATATTTCCAGATCCTATAGCTCCTCCTCCTAGTCCAATAGAAAACCACCTGCTTCCACCATAAGTTGCATCTATTATCGGATATTCTATTCCTGCCCCTCCATCAAAATTTGGGTTTATCCAAACCGATATTGTTCCTGAATCTGTAAGCCCTACATTTGTTGTTATATAATCGTTTTCTATTTCAACTGATTTTCCTAAAACTCCATCTCTTGATATTGCTGTTGAATATATTGTGGCATCATTTCCATTTCCTGAAGTATCTTTTGTAACTCCTGATCCTCCCGTAAAATCATCAAATGACCAATAAGCGACTAGGTTATCTGTTTTTAATTTTTTTCCTACATTTGATAAATATCCATTTTCAAAATCTAAACTAAATTCACTTTCTGTTTCTGCTTTTGAAAATAAAAGTTTGTCTTCTTGTTCTAAATTTATAGAATCTAAAAATTTACCAGAATTAAGTTCTTTTGGAGAATAGTTATAATATAATTCCTTGATTTCATCGGAAGATAATGCACGGTCATAAATAC
>RZYO01000036.1 GCA_009930325.1 Spirochaetia bacterium
TTAATTCTCCTAATATATTGAGAATAATATACTAAGAGTTCTACACGGTAAAGTATTCTAAATTATTTATTTACCCACACTAAACGTTGAATAGCCAATATTATATCAAAAAGTGCATCACTTTCTTTTTCTCCAAGATAATAAGACAGTAATAAAGTTGGTTCATATTTAACCCAGTTTGGATTAAATGCTCCTCCAGAATTAATTATAGTAATTGTTTTTTTATTTAATTTAGTTGCTTCAATAATTCCTTTTACTTCTTCTTTTTCAATTTCATAATCTCTATCATAAAATTCACTTTCATCAATTCCATCAAAGCCTGTTTTAATTATTACCAAATCAGCTTTTTTAATAATTTCTTTTTTGCTTTCTGTTTTATACCATTTGCTATTTAGACTTATTACTTTATAACCTTCTAAAATTAATTTATCTTCAAATGAAATCATTTCAACTTTAGGTATGATTTGAGAAGATCCACCACCTGCTGGAATTGAATTTCTATTTTTTCCAAGAAGCACAATTGTCTTAATTTCTTTTTTATTTAAAGGTAATAAATTATTATCATTTTTTAAAAGTGTAATTGACTCTAATGCTGCTTGATATGCAATCTTTTGTGCTTTAGGTGTATGTAATTCATATGTTTTATCATTTATCTCTCTATCTAGCACACCAGAGGTTTTTAGTACATTTAATATATTTAAAACTTTTTTATCTATATCTTTTTCTTTAATTTCATTATTATCTAAAGCTTGTTTTATTTTTTCTCTACAAAACCAAATGCCTTTTGGCATTTCTAAATCAATACCATGCTTTATAGCATCTACTGTTGAGTACACACTTGTCCAATCAGAAATTACAAAACCTTTAAAACCCCATTTCTTTCTTAATACTTCTTCAATCAAATATTGGTTTTCACTAGCATATACACCATTTATAAGATTATAACTTGTCATAACGCTAAGAGTTCCACTATCAACTGCTTTTTTGAAAGCAGGTAAATATATTTCAAAAAGGGCTCTTTCCTCTACAACACTATCTGCTTTATGTCTATCATAATCACTATTATTACAAGCAAAATGTTTTACTGTAGTTATTACTCCTACTTTATTAGCAGCTTCAATATATGCTTTTGCCAATTCTCCAGATAAGTATGGGTCTTCTCCAAAATATTCAAAATTCCTACCACAGGTAGGAACTCTTGCAATATTAACACCTGGGGCTAAAAGAACTGAAGACCCAACAACTCTTGTTTCTTTACAAATTGCTGTACTAATATTTTTTACAAGTTCTCTATTATAAGTTGCTGCCATTGCAATTGGAGCAGGAAATATTGTTACCTTTTCATCCCAACCTCTTACCCCTGCTGAAGCATCTGTTGTCCAAACTTCATTTAGTTTTAATCTATCAATTGAATGAATACAAAAATCATTAATACCAGAAATATAATCGATTTTTTCATCTAAACTCATTTCATTAATTAATTGATCTACTGAATAATCACATTTCACATAACCACCAGTAACTCTTTTTTTTAGACTCATGTGCTTTTTAATCATTATTTTCTGAAATAATTCTTTCTTTTTTCTGTTCATTGCAATATCTCCTTATGATAGAAAACTTTTTTATTTTTTTTCATCATGAACATTCTAACACTTTTCTATATTATATGTAATTTCAATTATTTTATTTTTTAAAACCTTATATTGATTAATTATAAATTACATCATAATAATAAATAATGTTTGTAAAATGAAATACATATAAATAAAAACACCCCTATATATAAAATGACAATTCACTTATATATAAGGGCTAAAAGTATTAACATTTAATATATTATTTTGTATCAACAAAAGTAATAGAAGATTTAGGATTAAACCTAGCAGTAAACCCTAAAATTTCCGTATGGAAGTTAAAGAAGTTATTAAAAGGCGATCTACCGTTATGATAAAAAATTTCAAATGAAATAACATCATTTAATTCTTGAGCAAGTCTAAAATTATGTTCTAATTCCCATGACGCATCAGGGTCAAAAGTAATTGTGCCACCATCAATTTGCTCATATTGGACTTTACCTTCTTCATACATATATAAATCATAACCGATAGTTGTATTACCAAACCCAATTTTTTTGAATATTGGATACTCTAATTCAAATCCAACATTTACAATTCTTGCATTATAATCATCTGGATAACTCTCATTTATTGTAATTCCATCTCTTACTACCCAATTAGGTGCAAACATATCTGGTCTTACACTTTTTATCCATTTAGGAGGGTATTTTAATTCACCATATATTCTAGAAAAAGACGTTGGATTTATAGATAATCCAAATGCAAAATTATCCATTCTTACATATTTATAAGTAATCCAAAAATCATCATATGAGTGAGAAGGAGAATCTTTAACTTTTTTAAATATAATATCTCCATAATGAGAACAATAATGTTGATTACCTATTCTCATTGATAAAAAATTACCTATACTAAATGATCCACCATAGAAAAATACTCCATCGTATCCAAAACTATCATCAAAACCACCTAAGTAGAATTGTTGAATGGAGCCTTGAGCAGTAATATCAAAAGATATTGGACTTAAAAAAGAATCAAAAGTAAAAGTACTTCTTGCCATTGAATAAGTTTCGCCTATTTTTAATTCTACCATCGCATCACTTGGTTTAATATCCCCTTTAAAGTCCCATCTCATTATCGAATTTTCTTCAGTTGGACTATTTATATATTGATCTTGGATTACATAGGTTGGAAATCCTTGTGAATATGATAAATAACTTATAGATAATTCAGGTCTTCTAATATCTGCAAAATATTCTTTATGCAGAGGATCAAAAGATGCAAAATCAAATCGATAATCAACCTTTGCAAAAATAGTTGATAAACTTAAGAATGTGAGTGTTAATATTATAATTAGTTTTTTTTCAAAATCTGTACCCCAAAATGTATGATGTATTTTATAATAAATTAAAATTCCTGTTATTATAACTACATACATCTTTTACAGTCAACTAACACATATTTAATATACATTTTTTATCTTAAATGAAAAATATTTTAAATCAAATCATTCAATAAAAAAATTCTAATATACTATTTTAAGTAAATTACTTATTTGTTTCAAATAATTTTATAGTATTATTTGGATTAAATCTCACGCTTATTCCAATATAAGAAGTATGTAAAAAATAAAAATTATTGAATGGAGATCTACCATTATGATATTCAAGTTCGATAGAGGTAGTTTCATTAACGTTTTGAGCAATTACAGCATTATGTTCTAATTCCCATGGACCATCTTCATCAAAAGTAACAAATCCACCATTTTCATGGTTATAAATAATTTTCCCTTCTTCATACATATGAAGATCATACCCAAGTGTTGTCTTTCCTAGTTTTTTAAATATTAAAGTAGAAAATTCAAATCCAACATTTATTATTCTAGCTTTATAAGAATCAGGATAATCATTTATAGAAACTCCATTTCTTTTTATCCAATTGGGAGCAAACATATTTGGTCTAACAGAATAAACATCTTTTGGAGGTATATTATATTCTCCATATATTCTAAAGGATGGTGTTAAATCTAAAGAAAGTCCTAACACATTAGTATTCATTCTTATATATTTATAACCCATATTAAACTGATCAAAATCTGGATTAACATTGGTGTCTTTATCAACTAAATTAAATACTTGATCCCCATAATGAGAACAATAATGGTGTTTACCAATCCTCATTGATAACACATCCCCTATTCTAAATGTCCCACCATAAAAGTATATTCCATCATATCCAATACCATTATTGAACTCTTCAGTATAGAAGGATTGAACAAGAGCTTGGATTGATAAATCAAAAGAAATTGGACTCAAAAAATTATCAAAAGATATAGTATTTCTAGCTACAGAAATAGTTTCACCCAATTTTACTTGCATCATAGTTCCATTTGACAAGTCTTTTTCTAAATTCCAGACTTGAACCTTATGGTCATAATCTATTTCATTAACCTCAACATCTTGAAGAATTTTATTAGGAACTCCTTCAAAGTAATTTAAGTAATTTATACTCATATCTGCTCTTGCTCTATCTGCAAAATATTCCTTATGTAAAGGATCAAGAGAAAAAAGGTCAAATTGATAATCAAAATTTGCAAACAAATTTGATAAACTAAGAACACAAATAAACAATACAACAAATATTTTTTTTCTCAAAATATTAATCTCCAATATATCAAAATGCTTAATTAGTAATAATTAAGTGAACATACAAACAATCTTTCTTTATGTTTTTTTAAATTTATTTTTTTTATATTAACTTTTAGAAGTATCTATTAAATTAACAGTATAATCAGGATTGAATCTCAACCCTATTGTCAAAGTTGATGTATGCAAAAAGAAAAAACTATTCATAACAGATCTTCCATTATGGTAGGCAACTTCAAGTGAAAGAGAAGTATCAAGATCTTGGGCAAGTTTTATATTATGTTCTAATTCCCAAGGGGCATCTTCCTCAAAAGTTGCACTTCCACCATTTACATGGTCATAGATAATTTTACCCTCTTCATACATATGTAAATCATAACCAATTGTAGTATTACCTAATTTAGGGAAAATAGGATAAGCATACTCTATTCCAACATTTACGATTCGAGCCTTATAAGAATCAGGATAATCATTTATTTGAAAACCATTTCTCATAATCCAATTTGGTGCAAAGTAATCTGGTCTAATACTCATATCCTTTTTAGGATGATTTAATTCAGCATATATTCTTAAAGAATTAGTTAAATCAAGTGAAACGCCTATTGAAAAGTCATTCATTCTTACATATTTATAAGTAAAGCCAAATTCTCCATCATTTTCACCAAAACCATCATCAAAATCAGCTCTTATTCTCTTTAATGTTGCATCTCCATAATGAGAACAATAATGATGTAAACCTACTCTCATCGATAAAACCTTACCAATTCTAAAAGTTCCACCCATAAAATAGATACCATCATAACTTACAGTATCATCAAAAGAACCTCTATAGAAATGTTGAAGCAAAGCTTGCATTGATATATCAAAAGCAATAGGGCTTAACCAATCATTATTAAAAGTAAAAGTGCTTCTTCCAAGGGCTATTGTTTCTCCAACTTTTAAAGCGATAAATTTATTTTCAGGTTGAATTAATCCATCAAATTCAAAGACAGTAAATTCTCTCGGATCATTCGGATTTTCAAAATGTGTATCCTGTAATACTCTATCAGGGAAGCCTTCATAGTAATTAATTTGACCAATACTAAATTCTGGTCTACCTCTATCCGCAAAATATTCTTTATATATTGGCTTTAGTGAAAATGCATCAAATCTATAGTCAAGATTGGCAAATAATGTTGATATAGAAAAAAAACATAAAATAATAAATAGTAATGATTTTTTATTCAAAACAAGTACTCCAGTTATTAACTTTAATTTACAAATCATAAGCAAATTAAAGTCATTATATCCATTGATTATTGATTGAGTCAAACATCTTATAACAAAATTAAATTATTAATTAATACAATTAAAAAAATTACTCAAAATATAAAATTTTTGACTAATAAATTTCATGGTTAATTTAAATAAAAAATTTGAGCTAAAGAGAATAATTTATTATCCAATTTAGCTCAATTAAAACTTTAAATTAGAAAGTATAGACTAAACAAAGACTCATTTGAATATCACTTTCATTATTTCCTTCAATATTTAGATACTCATCATAAGTATCACCATAATATGAAGCTGTTGATGTTGTTGGAGTATCACTCTTCATATTTACAATATTCACATAATCCAAATTGCCTTTTAAATACAAACCTGGTATTTTTTCTACTTGATATTTTCCACCAATACTTAATATTAAAGTTCTTTCAATTACATCTCCAGATAAGACTGTAACTAAATCATCAAGACCATTTCTTCCATAAGAACTCCACTGTGAATCAAGTCTCTTGTTTCCATGCCACATATATGTTGCATCAAAATAGGCATTCCAATGTCCAATATTTTCAATTGATGAAGTATAGTTTAATACTATTGCATCACCACCATATTGGTAACCTAAATACATCCTCTTATAATCACCAGGTCTATTAAAGTTTTTGAGTATTACATCATATCCATACCCATGACTATAACCATTAACATGAGGATCAGTTGTTGTATTATTTACAATTCCATCCAATCCTCTTAAATATAGGAAAGGATCAGTTAATGCTGCTTCTATAGAAGCTTTAGCAACATAGTTCTCACTAACAGGAATAGCAGCCTTTGCTCCAATCATATAAGCCATAGCATTAGGATAAGCACCTGGAGCTGGTTGCATTGTCTCCCCTAAAGATATTTCATCTATAGCTACTTGAGCATAATAATCAACATATCTAAAAGGATTATAATCGAGTTCTAAAGTAATAAGAGAGTTTGCCATTCCTCTAATATATTCATTATGGAAAAATCCAAATGGATTAATTGCTGCTAAATTTAGAGTATTCTCTTTAGTTTTATAAATTACAGATTCATTTAAAGCTAACCCTAATTTGTCATTAAAGAAACTAAATTCAATTCTATGACCTAAGAACATAGTAAAACCAGTTGGTTCCCAGTTTTGATCTGCTCCCATTGTTGAATCTGGTGGAAAGAAAGAAGAGAGAAGTGTATATTTATATGAATCATGGAAAGTTGTAAATTTAACAAAATCATGCTGAATTACTTGCTCTCCTAACATAAAGTTTCCACTTTCACCAGGCCCCCAAGAGAATCTATCTCTTCCAATTGAAAAATTCCAATGATCAGATCCAAAAGAGCCAAAGCTTCTATAAGGGAAAGTAAAATCTCCATCAGCACCAAAATCTGCTGGTGGTAAAAGAGGTACATTTGTTACAAATTTATTTTGATATAAATAGTTTCCACTTGGATCGTTGTGATGATTTCCCAAAGAATTCATTAACAGTGCTGCATCAAAATAAATATAAATATTGTCAGTACTAAATAAATCCCACTCTATATCTAAAAATTTTTCTCTATCATTAAAGCCATGAATCCAATAATCTTCATCTTTAAATACTTCATTTGTATGAGCATATACTTCAAAAGCTGTAGTAATATCAAAATTCATAGCTACATCATTATTACTTAAATTAATCTCAGGTTTTTGTGTTACTTTATCTAAAATATAATTATATAGATTTTTAGATGTTGCTAAAGTTGGTGTTACACTATTTAACATATCAACTATTTCAGAACCGCTGTAAGGCTTTGCAGTTGATGGAAGGCTATGGCCTTCAAGTAAATACAACATTTCTATATTTGAATAAATATCTGAATCTAATGGATAAATTTTTTGGCCAATATCTAGTGCAAATATAAAATTCATACTTAATAATACTGTTAAAAATAATAATAATTTCTTTTTCATAAAAACTCCTGTAAACAAACAAAGAGAATTATAGCCCATTGAAGCCTTTATAACAATAAAAGTATAACAAAAATATAATTACAAATTAATATTTAATATTTTATAGACATCTATATTTTTTTATATAATACACATTATTTTTGTATAGCAATGAAAAACAAAAATAGCCTTACTTGGGGTTAACCAAATAAGGCCACTTGTTCAATTTACTAAAAGCTTTATCAAGTTCTAGTATTTATGATTGTTACTATACAATAATTAATTAATTAATATAACTCTTCATCCTGACAAACAGCAACTTTTCCACATTTTCCGCTTGCCATTAATGAATAAGCTTCATCAGCTTTTTCAAGAGAAAACCGATGAGTAATTAAATCATGGGGGTGAATATTCCATCTTACAAGTTTCTCAACTAAATCTTCCATCTTCCAAATACTAGTTACCCAAGAACCTATTAATGTTTTTTGATCATGAAGCATGTCTTCGCTTGGATTAAAATGTAGTGTGCCACCTTCTCCAATCATTACAATTTTTCCCCATTTCCTTGTTGATCTAATAGCTGTTGCACGGCCAAGATCACTTGCAGAACAATCAAAGGCTCTTTCAACTCCATGTCCACCAGTTATTGCTTTAATTTGTTCAACATTATCAGATCCTGCTAAAAATGCCTCATCAACTAATCCTAACTTTTTTGCAACTTCTATCCTTGATGGTTGACTTTCAATACCAATAAGTTTATTAGCTCCCATTGCTTTACAAAGCATTAAACATGCTAAGCCAACAGGCCCAAGCCCCACAACAAGCACGGCATCATTTCCACAAACGCCTGCTTTTTCAATTCCTTCATAGACTGTTCCAAATCCACAAGCAACTTGTGCTCCATCACTATATGATAAACTATCAGGGAGTGCTACTAAATCTTTTTCATCTGCAAGAAGATATTCAGCCATACCCCCATCACGTTGCCAACCATATGCTGCTCTTTTATCAGAAGTACAACTAATCATATAACCTTGTCTACATTCATGACAAACACCACATCCTGAAATATGGTAAACAATTACTCTATCCCCTTTCTTAAATCTTTTTAAGCCAGGGCCTTCTTCAACAATTTGACCACAAGGCTCATGACCGGCAATGACATTTTGATAACCTTCAGGTCCTTTACCTAAATGTTCTCTATAAATACATCTAATATCACTTCCACAAATTGTTGAAGATTTAACTCTTAATAATACTTGGCCATAACCGGGAGTAGGAATATCATACTCCCTAAATTCAATACTACTATTTCCAGGTAATACACAGCCTTTCATTTTACCTTTCATAAATTAATCCTTTTGCTTTTTTAATTTAAAATTATTCACTAATCTTTATTACTGATTT
Organism: Spirochaetia bacterium; assembly: GCA_009930325.1. Lineage (GTDB taxonomy): Bacteria > Spirochaetota > Spirochaetia > Sphaerochaetales > Sphaerochaetaceae > Pleomorphochaeta. The sequence continues at coordinate 8,847 of RZYO01000036.1, forward strand.
AACAATATTTGCTTTATCTTCAACTGATTTATCCATAGCATTTTGAATATCATCAAATTCAAAAATATTAGTAACTACATCACTTGGATTAATTATTTCACTAGCAACAGCTTCTATTGCTTTTGGATATACATGTCTATATCTGAAAACGGTATTTATTGTTAATTCTTTATCAAGAACTAAACTCATTGGTAAATTCATTTCTCCAGTTTTAGAATAACCTACACAAACTAAATGACTACCTTTTTTTAAAACATCTATTGAAAGTCTAGTTGTTATTTCAGTTCCAGCTGTTTCAAAAGCTATATCAAAACCTTTATTATTTGTTATTTTATTAAATTGTTCTTTATAATCTTTTTCTAAGGAATTCACTACATGAGTTGCACCCATTTTTGTTGCTTGCTCTAATCTATTAGGCAATATATCTACAACTGTAATATTTGTAAGACCATATGATTTAAGAGCTAAAAGAGTCATTAATCCAATGCAACCAGCGCCAAAAATAACAGCTTTTTGACCAGCTTTTGCACCTCCTTGATCTGCAGCATGAAATCCTACAGCTAAAGGTTCGATCAAAGCACCATTCATTGAACTCACATTATCAGGTAATTTAAAACAAAGAGAAGCAGGATGAGAAACATATTCACAAAAAACACCATCAACAGGAGGAGTTGCAAAGAAAACAACATCAGGGCATAAATTATATCTTCCAGTTGTACAGAATTCACATTTACCACAAGTAATACCAGGTTCTAGTGCGACTCTATCACCTAATTTTAAAGAATCAACATCTTTACCTAATTTAGTTACAATACCACTTGCTTCATGTCCTAATACAAAAGGAGGTTGAACAATATAATCTCCAATTCTACCAGTTTCATAATAATGCAAATCAGAACCACAAACTCCAACATATTGAATCTTTATTAATACCTCATCATCCTTTGGACTAGGAATTTCTCTACTTACATATCCTATTTTTCCAATACCTTCCATAATTGCCACTTTCATATCTTTTTTCATATATATTTCCTTTCCTTATAAATATTATTTTTTTATTTTGAATTTTTTAATAAATTAATTTCATTTATTGAGGGTAATACTTTTATAACCCCTCTTTTACTTGCCACAAGAGAAGCTCCTGCATTTGCAAATAAAAGAATCTCTTTCAAATTATTTTCATTTAAATTACTTAACCCTATCTCTAAAACTTTTGAGATAGCACAGCCCATAAAACTATCTCCAGCCCCAGTGGTATCAACACACTTAATATTTAAAAAAGTTGGAGCAGAAACACTTATATTATTATAATAAGCAATTGAACCATCTCTTCCTAAAGTTAAAAATATTAAATCAATAGGGTATTGCTCTCTTAATACTTTAATAGCTTCCTCTAAATTATCTTTTTGAGTAAACCATTTAATTTCGTTATCTGCTATCTTTAAAATATTACAAACCTTTAAACCTTCAATAAAAGCTTCTCTTGCTTTCTCTAAATCAGTCCATAAGTTTTCTCTTAGATTAGGATCAAAGGAGATTAAAAGTTTTTTTTCTTTAGCAATTTTTATGGCTTTAAGAGAAGCTTTTTTACATATTTCATTTGTCATTGAAAGAGTTCCTAAATGAAAAACATCTTTAGCCTTAAAAAGTTCTTCTTTTATATCGTATTCAGAAATTTGAGCATCAGCTGCTCTATAAAAAGTAAAAGATCTATCCCCAGTATTATCATGATGAACAAAAGCTAAGGTAGTTCCATAATCATTACTTTTGATTAAACCTTCTGTATTGACTTTAGCCTCTTTAACAGTTTTTTCTAATTGAAGGCCAAAATTATCATTACCAACCTTACCAATAAAATAAGCTTTATGACCTAATTTACTTGTCATTGATAGAAAATTGCATGGGGCTCCGCCTGGATTTGCTTCATAAATAGGATTACCAGAATCACTTATCCCAATTTGAATAAAATCAATCAATAACTCACCTAATGCTAAAATATTTGCCATATAAAATCTCCTTCAAATCTAACTATCTAACAACAAAATATAATCGATTAAATTTTGTCATAAAAAAATATTTTTTTACAATTATTCTATAATTATACTTTTTATTATTATCTAATATTTAAGTACTTCAACACCATTTGGTTTAATTGATACTATTTTTGTATCAATTAAATAATCACTATAAACAAATGTATCACCATTAATTCTACTTAATAATAATGAGGCAGCTTTTTCACCAATAGCTTTAGTATTTTGTTCTACTGCAACTATTTCTTGATTAATATTACTCATCCAAAAAGCATTATCAAAAGTTCCAAATAAGATATCTTTTTGTAAAACAATATTATGATTATTAAAATAAGTTATTGCACCAAAAGCACATAAATCATTACCTGAGATAATACAATCCACTTTCTTTTCATTAATAACATAATCAATTATTTGACTCCATTCTGGATCTAATGCTAACTGACTATAAACCTGAGGTCTAGTATTACCATAAATAATACAATCTTCATCTATTTCTATATTATTTTGTTCTAAAGCATCTTTAAACCCATCTACTCTCATTTTAAAAGTATTATCAAATTTAGATGAAATAAAAGCTATTTTCTTAGCGCCTCTTTTAATTAATTCATTTGTTAAATTAAAACTACCTAAAGTATTAGTAATCAAAACAGTATCACGTCTTATATTCGTTGGTTTTCTATCAATAAAAACTAAGGGAATATTGGAAACAAGTGGTGCTATATCTTTCCAATTTAAATTGACAGGAATAACAATGATACCAGCTAGATCTTCCAATCTACAAAGCTCTAATTGTTTTATTTCTTTATCAGGGTCTTCATGTGAGTTGATATAAAAAATTTCATAACCATTTTTTACTAAGACTTCTTCTATAGCAGCTCCAATCTCATGATAAAAGTAATGAGTTAAGTTTGATACAAGATATCCAATCATCCTTGATTGTCCACTTCTCAATTTTCTCGCAGTTGGATTAACTCTATAATTTAATTCTTTAATGGCTTGATTTACTAAATGCTTTGTATTCTCTTTTACAGAACAAGAATTATTAATAACATGCGAAACAGTTGCTGTTGAAACTCCAGCTCTATTTGCTACATCTTTCATAGATATTTTGTTGTTTTGCATGTATTCCTTCTTATTTAATCGATTATATTTTGTATAATAAGGTATGATTATCAAAAATGCAAACAAAATTATTCAAAAAAACCAGAAAAGTGTATAAATAAAAAATTTTTTTATACTAAATATATAGAATTATTAATTTTTTTCTATATTAATCCACTATCTTTGTTAAAAAAGCTTCATTTTATATTGTTTTAGCTCAAATAATATATCTTTTTCAAAATTACTTAATTAATTTTAAGTATTAATTACATTTAAAAAGATATTTTTTTATCAATATTTTTTTATTTATTTAAATTAAAATATAACGCATAACTTTATATATTGAAAAGAATTAAAACTTTTTATATCTAATTTTTAATCAGGAAAAAGCTCTTTATTCAATATTTTTTTAATCGATTAAAAAATTTTTACTTTTTTTTCCTTGCGTGATTGAAAAATCAATGTTAGATTAATTTTAACGAGAGATAGAATAATATATAAATTTTATAACAATGTTACAAATAACTCTTTATTCAATTATAATTTTATATATTACAAGAAATTATATTTAATAGTTTTCCCATCTCAAAAATAAACTTATAAATTTATGCTTATTTTTTTATTTTAGATAAACACTGATTTATATTTTTAGATTAATTTATTTAATCGATTAAATTTTAATTTATAAAAAGGAAATGTGATAAATGATACAACTTTCAAACAAAACTTTACCAATACTTAAGGCTAAATCAATAAAAATTCCTCTTTATAATAGAGAAAACTTAAAGCCTTCCCTAGCTCATATTGGACTTGGAGCTTTTCATAGATCACATTATTTAACATATATTGAAGAATTAATGAATAAAGGTATCTACACCAATGGAGTTCATGAAATTGATCTTATTCCAACAAGCAAAGAGTTTAGTTCAGCTTTATCTAAACAAGATTATTTATATTCTATTTTATCTAAAGATCCTTCTGGAATTGAAGAGCTTGAAATTAGAGGCGGTATTGCAAACTATACTAATTACACTGAAGACAGTAAAACAGTATTAGATGTTTTATCCTCCGTTGAAACTAAATTAATAACTTTAACTGTTACAGAAAAAGGTTATTGTTATGATAGTGAAAATCATAAACTTGATTTAAAGAATCCATTAATCATAAATGATTTACAAACCACTTCTAATGAAAAAAGTTTAATTGGGGTTTTATCAAAAGCATTAAAATTAAGGTTTGAAAATAATAAAGTACCTGTAACCATTATGTCTTTAGATAATATACCTGAAAATGGAAATATGCTCAAAGGATGTATATATGAATTTATATCTCTTAAGCATCCTCAAATTTTAGATTGGGTTAAAGAAAATATTAATTTCCCTAATACTATGGTAGATAGAATTACTCCTGTTACTACAAAACAAGATATTAAAGAACTTGAAGATAAATATGGTATTAATGATATTTGTGGTGTTCATTGTGAATCTTTTAAAACTTGGGTTATTGAAAATATAGACATTTTTGAAATACAAATGTTTAAAGAAGCTGGGGCTTTAATTGTTGATAGTGTTACTCCTTATGAACTGATGAAAATAAGACTATTAAATGGTGCTCATAGTGCGCTCTCCTACCCTTCATATTTACTAGGATACAGAGACGTTGATGATGCTATAAACGATTTATTAATAAATGATTTTATAAGAAATCATTACATGAATGAAATAACAAAGTCTTTAAGTCCAGTACCAGGAATTGATTTAGAAAATTATAAAGATCAATTAATTAATCGGTTTTCTAACAAATATATAAAAGACCAATTATTAAGGCTTGCAAGCGATGGTTCTAAAAAAATTACTAATGCCATTGTAAAACCTTTATTGGAAGTAAAAGAGAGAAACTCTTTGATTTTAGCTTTAGCATTTTGGGCAGTTTTTTTAAAAGGAATTGATGAAGAAGGGAACACAATAATAATAGAAGATCCTAATGAGAACCTACTTAAAGAAAAAATTAAAAATGATAAAGATTTTATGAATTATTTAGGTATTTATGAAAAAGAAATTATCGATATTTATAGTTTTTATAAATCTAGAATTGAAAAGAACGGCGCTAAATTAACTTTAAAAGAGTTTTTAGGAAAATAAAATTAAATATAAAAAAGGGAGATATAATCATTATGGGTATTATAGAGAAAATGAGACTCGATAATAAAGCTATTTTTGTAACCGGAGGTGCAAGAGGAATTGGGAAAAGTGTTGCTATTGCATTTGCTCAAGCTGGTGCTAATTTAGCAATTGTTGATATCGATATTGAAGAAGCTTCAAAAACAGCTGCTATGATAAAAGAGACATACAATGTTGAAACAATAGCAATTAAAACTGATGTTACAAATCCTGATGATGTAAATAGTATGATTGATACTATAATAAACAAATTTGGTAAACTTGATGTAGCTTTTTGTAATGCAGGAATATGTATTAATGCTCCAGCAGAAGAAATGACTTATAATCAATTTAAAAGAAATATTGATATTAATTTGAATGGTGTTTTTCTAACTGCTCAAGCTGCAGGAAAAGTAATGTTAAAACAAGGTCATGGTTCAATTATTAATACAGCATCTATGTCAGCTCATATTGTCAATGTTCCACAACCTCAATGTGCTTACAATGCTTCAAAAGCTGGTGTTGTTCAACTAACAAAATCTTTAGCAGTTGAATGGGCTACTCGTAATGTAAGAGTAAATTGTATTAGCCCAGGTTATATGGAAACTGAGTTAATTAAAGAATCAGAGCAATTAAAACCATTAATTTCAAAATGGAATGAAATGGCACCAATGAAAAGGATGGGGAATCCTGAAGAATTGCAATCCATTTGTGTTTATCTAGCTGGAGATACAAGTACTTTCACAACAGGATCTGATATTATAATTGATGGAGCATTCTCTTGCTTCTAATAAAATAGAAATAAATTCAAAGATATTGAATTTAATATAAATAAAATAGGAATTAATTCAAAAAAGGAGAATTATTTATGAAAAAAATTTTAAGTGTATTAGCAATTATGGCATTTGTAATCACACCAATGTTTGCAAATGGTGCTAGTGAAAAAAATGACACATTAAAAATCGGAGTTACTATTCAATCTTTAGAAAATAGTTACTGGGCAGGAGTATTTGGCGAAGTTGAAAAATTAATGGATGCTAAAGGCTGGGATTATACAATCTTAGGTTGTAATGATAATTCAGCAACTCAAATTCAACAAATTGAAAACTTTATTACAAATGGTGTTGATTTAATTATGGTACATCCTTCAGATCCTAATGCTTTAGAAGATTATCTTGCAACAGCAAGAAAAGCTGGCATCAAGGTAATGTGTTGGGATGACAAAATGACAAACACTGATGTTAACTGGGTTTTAGATAATACTGAACTAGGTAATGCTATTGGAACTGAAGCTGGTAAGTTTATTGCAGAAAAATTCACTACCTCTAATCAAGCAGAAGTAGCTATTATCAACTATCCACAAACTCCTATTCTATTAGAAAGAGAAAATGGTATTCTCGCAGGATTAAAAGAACAAGCAGATGGCAAATATAAAGTTGTTGCACAACAACCTGGTATCGATGCAGCTTCTTCCTTAACAGCAATGGAATCAATTTTACAAGCTCATCCAAATGTAAAAGTTGTTTGTTCTATCGGAGCTGGTGGTGATATCGGATCTAATGAAGCTTTCATGACAAAATATAAAGGAAATATCCCATCTGATGTAGGTATCTTCTCAGCTGATGCAACTGCTCAACAATTAGAAGCTATCGTAAATGGAGAAGCTACAAGAGCTTCAGTTGGTATGGAAGGTTCTAGTATCAAAACAGCAACTGCTTGTGTAGATATGTATGAAAAACTATTAACAGGTTATAAATTTGAACAACAAAATATTTATAGACCATTAACAGTTATGGATATCAGCAATGCAGCAGAATACTTAAAAGACTTTAAATAGGTCTTGAGAAAGTTCTATTAAATAAACCCTATTAATTTAATATTTAATATTGATTAATAGGGTTACCATTATAGCTAGCACTTAGCTTAGATCATAAAGATATTATATAAGAAAAAGTATGAAAGGGAAAAATCTAAAAATACCTTTTATTTAAATTTCAACAAGTGTTAATAATTAAAATTATAAACACAACTTTAAGTTGCACTTTAATTAATATAAACCAATAATGTTTATATTAATTAAATCAATTTAATACAATACTTTTTAGGTTTTAAAAACCTTAACAAACAAAAGGACAAAATAATGAGTGAATACATACTTGAATTACAACATATTGTAAAAAGGTATCCAGGTGTTCTTGCTCTAAATGATGTATCTTTAAAAATAAAAAAAGGTCAGATTTTAGGTTTAATTGGAGAGAACGGAGCTGGTAAATCAACATTAATTAAAACATGTTCCGGCGCTGTTATACCAACATCGGGTAAAATAATTGTAAATGGTAAAGAATTTACACATATGAGCCCTCAACTCGCAAGAGAAAATGGGATTGCAATAATATATCAAGAGTTTAACAATATAAAAGGCTTATCAGCAGCTGAAAATCTTTTTTTAGGTAATCCTATTAGAAAAGGAATAGTTGTTGACAAAAAAGCAATGGAAGAAGAGGCAAAAAAAGCTTTCGATCAACTAAATATTAAAATTGATCCAAAAGAATTATGTGGAAATTTATCCGTTGGATATCAACAAATGATCGAAATTGCGAAAGCAATAAGATTAAATGCAAAGATATTAATTATGGATGAACCATCTGCACCTCTTACTTCAAAAGAAGTTGAATCAATGATAGCAGTCTGTGAAATATTAAAATCACAAGGTGTTGCTATTATTTACATCTCTCATAGATTAGAAGAGATATTTAGACTATCGAGTGAAATAGTTGTTCTAAGAGATGGTGAATATATTAAAACATTAGTCACAAAAGATTCAAATGTGGATGAACTTATTCAACTGATGGTAGGTCGTCAATTAAAAGAATCATATCCTCAAAGAAAGATAAATACCATTTCAGATGAAACCATATTAAAAATAGAAAACTTATGTGGCAATGGAGATAAGAATGTTAACCTTGAGTTAAAAAAAGGTGAAGTTCTTGGTATTGGAGGTCTAGTCGGAGCAGGAAGAACAGAACTTGCTCAAATGATCTTTGGTGCAGTAAAAAAAGAAAGTGGAACAATAAGTCTATATGGAAAAGAAATAAATCCAAAATGTCCAAAAGATGCTATAGAACTTGGTATCGCCCTTGTTCCTGAAGATAGAAAAAGACATGGCGCAATATTACATAACTCAATAAACCATAATATCAATATGCCAATTTACGATCATTTTTCTACTCTCTCAAAAATAAATGAAAAAAAAGAAAAGGAAATAACCCTTAAACAAGTTGATGATTTAATCATAAAAACACCAACCATTAATCAAATTGTTAAAAACCTAAGTGGAGGTAATCAACAAAAAGTTATATTAGGAAAATGGCTTGCTGCCAATTCACAACTGATTATACTTGATGAACCAACAAGAGGTATTGATGTTGGAGCTAAATTTGAAATCTACAAGATTATTAACAAATTAGTAGAAAATGGAAAAACTGTTATTTTAATTTCTTCAGAAATGGAAGAATTAATTGGAATGAGTGATAGAATTATCGTTTTTGCTGAAGGTGAAATAACTGGAGAATTAAAGAAAAACGAATTTAGTCAAAACGCAATTATGGCATTAGCTTCAAATTGTTAAAAGGGAGAATATAAAAATGAGTGAACAAGTAAGTGTAAATAATAAAAATAAAAATAAAGAAATTTTAAATCAATTTAAAAAGAAGGCTATATGGGTAGTATTACTCCTATTAGTAGTAGGCTTTACTATCGCAAATCCAAGATTTCTATCTTCAAATAACCTATTTACGATAGCCCGTCAGGTTTCTATGTATGGAATTGCTTCAATTGGTATGACTTTTGTTATATTAATTGCTGGAATAGATCTTTCAACTGGGTCAATAATTACAATTGTTAATGTAGTTTGTGCTTATCTAATGGTTAATTTAGGATTAAGCATTCCAGTTGCAATTGTTTTATCAATGCTTCTAGCAATTGGAATTGGTTTTGTTAACGGAGCATTAGTTTCTGTTATTGGAATACCTGCAATCATTGCTACTTTCGCAACTCAAATCATATTCAAAGGAGCAGCATACATTATTTCTGGTGGTGTACCTATTTATGGCTTTGATGAAAGATTTAAAGTAATTGGTCAAGGTTATCTAGGCGTTGTTCCTGTTCCTGTTATCATAATGATTGTTTGTTTTGCCGTTGGCTCTTTTATCTTAAACAAAACTTATTTTGGCCGTTATTTCTATGCTGTTGGTGGTAACGAAGAAGCTTCAGAATTATCTGGTATTAAAGTTGGTAGAACAAAATTCTTAATCTATACTCTTGCTGGATTTTTTGCTGGCCTTGCTGGTATTGTAATGCTTTCAAGAACGAACTCAGCACAACCTACTGCAGGACTTGGATATGAATTTGATGTAATTACTTGCGTTGTATTAGGGGGCGTATCTATTACAGGTGGATTTGGTAAAATAAGTGGAGTAATTGCAGGTGTACTAATTATTGGAGTACTTACTAATGGAATGGTATTAATGAATATTAGTACTTATATGCAATTAATTGTTAAAGGTCTTGTTTTAATTGTTGCTGTTGGGTTTGATTGCTTCCAAAAGAAAAATTCATTAACAATTTAATCTTAAATGCATAGTTTTCATACTATTCATATAATATCAATTGAAGAGGAAGATTTTCTTCCTCTTCTTTTTTTACAATTATAAATTAATTAAATATCATAAAAAATATAATATATTTTTTATTCTTAACTTATTTATCTGCTTTATCGTTTAGAGTTAATAGTTTTGTATCAATACAATAATCATCATAAATAAAAGCCTCACCATTTAATCTTTTTAATAAAATTGAAGCAGCCTTCTCTCCTATAGCTTTTGTATTTTGTTCAATAACTACAATCTTTTGATCTAAATTCATCATCCAGAAAGCATTATCGAATGTTCCAAAAAGCAAATCCTTTTGTAATTTAATATTATTCTTTTTAAAATAAGAGATTGCGCCAAAAGCAAAAAGAGCATTACCTGATATAATACAATCAATTTTTTTCTCATTAATAACATAATCAAGGATTCTATTCCATTCTTCATCTTGAGCAAGATCTGTATAAGTTTTAGGCTTATGCTTAGTAAAAATAATACAATCTTCATCAATTGATAAATTGTTTTGAATCATAGCATCTTTAAACCCATCTAATCTTAATTGCATTGTATTATCTAACTGAGGAGAAATAAATGCAACTTTTTTAGCTCCTTTAGAAATTAAATAATTAGTTAAATTAAAACTACTTTGAGTATTGGCAATAAGAACAACATCACGTCTTACATTTTTAGGTTTTCTATCGATAAAAACTATTGGTTTTGAATCATAAATATCCTTAAGATTAGACCAATCATTATTTACTGGAACAACAATTACTCCAGCAAAATCTTCTAATTTGCAAAGTTCTAGCTGTTGTTTTTCTTTTTCAGGATCTTCATGGGAGTTAATATAAAATAATTCATATCCATTTTTATTTAATATTTCTTCTATTTTTGCACCAATTTCTTGATAGAAATAATGAGCTAAATTAGATACAACAAAACCAATAATTTTTGAATTGCCAGTTCTGAGTCTTCTTGCAGTAGGATTAACTTTATAATTTAACTCTTTAATGGCTTTTGTTACCTTCATTTTAGTTTTATCATTCACATTACATGTATTATTTATAACATGAGATACTGTGGCTGTTGATACCCCAGCTAAAATAGCAACATCTTTCATGGATGCTTCATTAGATTTCATATTTTATTTTTTTCCTATAAAACTTCATTAATTTATAATAGTAGTATTTATTTATTTAGCGATATTTATAAATATATATAAAATACTAAAACTAATATATTTGTTAATTATTATAATACCATAATAATAACAAGGATTGGAAGTAATGTTTTTTAGTAGAAAATAAAAAAATAAATTAAACAGGTAATAATATTTATTTTAAGAAACTTTCGTTATAAAAAAAACTTTAATCAAAAATCTTTCAATTTTATTTATCTTTAACATTTATGTAGTTATATGAATATAAATACACAATAATACATAAATTTAAAAAGCTATCTTCTGATAAGCAAATATCGCTTTTTCCAAACAAATGTATCATTTTCACACTTAATATAGCATTTTTGAAAACTTGACTTATGAAAATTTAGAGCCTTACACTATATATAACTAGAATCTTGTAAGCAAAAAATTTTTAATAAAAAATTCTAAGAATAGTTAATTAAGTTGCTCTGTTTTTTATAATTACAAAATGTTAAATATTTTTTTGAATTTGGTTAATGGAGTCATTATACATGAACAAAAAGCCAAAAGAAAAGTTTAAAATTTTAAAACTAATTTTTCAATATTTACTATTGGGACTAATTTTAACAAGTTTAATATTGATTATAAATTATAGAAAAAAAACTTCAAATGTAGCAATTTATACCCCGCCAATAAAAACTGTAGTAATTGAAAAACCAAAGCTTGGGACAATTGAGAAATCAATTACATTTCCAACCTATATAGAAGCAAGTCAATACATTCCAATAATTTCCTTTATACAAGGAAAAATATTAAAATATAATATAAAAGTTGGTGATTATGTCTATAAGAATCAAATTATTGCAGTAATCGATTCAACAACACTTGATCAACAAGTATTGCAAGCTCAAGCAGCTTACGATGCATATAAAAAAACCTATGATAGAATTGAAGCATTATATAAAAACAATGCTACCTCAGCTCAAAACTTTGATGAAATAAAATCCAAAATGGATGGAGCTAAAGCACAATTAGAAATAATAAAAGTTCAAAGAGAATATTGTAATGTCAAATCAACAATATCAGGAACAGTAATAGCTGCCGATTTAGCAATAGGGAATATTGCAACAGCACAAACACCAATTGCTATTATATCAAATTTAGATTCTCAAATAGTTAATATAGCAGTTCCAGAAAAATATTATGAAATTTTTCTAAATAATAAAAACAATTTAGAAATTGAAATTAAAAAAGATCAATCAAATTTAAAAACGATGGCAACTTTTATTTCCATAGACCCATATATTCAACCACAAGCTAAAGTCTTTATTTTAAAAGCAAAACTTCAAGATAATTTAACTTATTTTAGACCAGGAATGTACTGCCTTACAAAAATTACTTATAAAAAAATAAATGATGTTTATATTCTCAATCAAGGAATAAAAAAGCTAGATGGCTCTCTCTATTATTACAATGAAAAAGATGAAAGTGCAAATTATCTTGATAAAAAATATATAATTAATGAAGATCAAAATAATGAATATTTTAGAATTGATGAAGCATATAGTGATGTTTATTTCATAATTGAAGGCCAAAACACAGTTTTTGATGGGCAAAAAGTGACCGTCATTATTAAAAAGAGAGAGTGATAGAATATGAAAATATCACACTTCTCAATTAAGCATCCAACCATTATTACCATAATACTAATAGCTTTATTAGTATTTGCCATATATTTATTTAGAGATATCCCTGTTGAATTTCTCAATGACATCAACGAACCTTCTATCAGAGTTGTAACAATTTATCCAGGAGCAAGTGCTAGTGATGTTGAATCAGATGTAACAAAAATACTTGAAGACAATTTTGTTACTTTAAATAATTATAAATCAATGGAAAGTCAGTCAAACAATTCCTTCTCTTTAATTAATATTACTTTTCTAGACAATGTTGATCCTTATGATCAATTACCCGAAATAAGATATAGAGTATCACAACTAATGGATAATCTTCCAAACAATATACAAGGGGAACCAATGGTATTTGTTGGAGGAGCAAATATGCTACCTGTAATTACTTTCACAATTGAAGGAGGAAAAGATATTAGTAAATTAACTCAATATGCTGAAAATCAATTAAAGCCTTTACTAAATCATATTGAAGGAGTATCAAATGTTTATGTATTAAATGGAGAATATCTAGAGGTAAAAGTAAAATTAAGAATAAACGATATAGCTTCAAAAAATATAAATATATCTACAATTTATCAATTACTATTAGCAAGTAATATAAAATTAGCAATTGGGAATATTTCTTATCAAGAGAAAAGTATTGATTTAAGATTCGAAGGTAATTATAAAAACTTAGAAGATATTAAATCCTTAGCAGTTGGATTTAAAGATAATACAATAATTAGATTAAGTGATGTAGCTGATATTTCAATAGAGAAATCTAATAAAGACTATTATATTGATAATTTAAATTCTTCATTATTGCTAATTCAAATTACAAAAATGGATAGGCTATACTATATTAGACAAAAAAGATAAGAACATGTTAAAATCAAAAAAAATTAATTGGAGTATTTTAATATGGAAAAACAAAAAAGAAGA
>RZYO01000167.1 GCA_009930325.1 Spirochaetia bacterium
GTCATTGCGATTGCACTTATTGTTAAGATTGTTAATAGTTTTTTCATAATTTTGTTTTCCCTTTTTGTCTTTTAAATAAATTAGTTTTTAATCTTGTTTTCCTTTAAGATGTTTTAACTATACAATATCGTGTAACTTATGTCAACAATTATTTGAAAAAAAAATACAAAAATATTATAAAAATAGTTAATTGCTTATAATACATAGAATTAAACATGTATAAGTTGTATAGTAATTAGGTTACTTGTGTAATAAGTGCTATTTTTTAAGCATTCGTGAATATACCCAATTCTAATTATTTATTTATTAAAAAGATTTTTGAATTAAAAAAAGTATTTAAATTTTAATTAATTTATATATAATACCTTAAAGGAGCTTAAATAAATGGACAACTTACTATTTTCGTTTAATGTTATCTTTCCCTTATTTGTATTATTATTTTTAGGTAACATTTCAGTAAAATTTAACTGGATAGACAAAGAAACATTAAACACGTTAAACAAATTTATCTTTAGACTTCCTTTACCTTTGTTATTATTCTTAGGAATATATAATATGGATTCAATTAATGTAGGGAATTCAATTAAAATGATTTTAGTAGTTTTAATCACGCTCCCATTAATTGCAATAATTATGTCAATAATTTTGAATAAAACAAAATTATCAAATCCCCAAAAAGGGGTATTAGTTCAAGCCTGGTTTAGATCAAATATAATGATTTTTGGAGTTCCTGTAATTCAAGGTATGTATGGAGAAAAAGGCCTTCCTTTACTAAGCACTTTGATATTGTTCGCAGTTCCTTTAGTTAACATACTTGCAGTAATTGTTCTAGAAGGGTACAGAGGAAACAATATAAGTATTTTTTCACTATTATTAAGTGTTATAAAAAATCCTTTAGTTGAAGCAGCATTACTAGGCTTTATATTTTATTTATTTAAAATTGAAATTCCACAATTAATTCTATCGCCGATATCTTCATTATCAAAAACAGCAACTCCATTAGCATTTATTATTCTGGGTGGAACAATAGAATTTGAAAGCGTCAAAAAGAATATAAAATTAATTATATTTGGAAGCATTGGAAAGCTAATAATATCTCCATTAATAATAATTTTAATATCAATTGCTTTAGGATTAAGAGGAATGTATCTTGGATGCATAATTGCATCAATGGCATCTCCTGTGGCTGTTTCTTCTTTTACAATGGCAAAAGAAATGGAAGGAGATGCTGATTTAGCTGCACAAATCGTAATTATTTCAACTGTTTTATCATTAATATCTATTTTTTTCTGGCTATTTATTTTAAAAAGCTTTTCACTAATTTAAAGATTCATCCACAAATTTAAAACCTTTTAAAATCAGTGCTTCTCTGATTTCTTTTATATGTTCATGGTCTCTTGTTTCAACTTCTAAGGAAAGAGTACAACTATTTAAATCAGTCCCTTCTCCACCTCTATCATGATGAACAGCAATTACATTACCACCTAAATTTGCAATTATAGTAGAAACATCAACAAGTTGGCCAGGCTTATCCATTAAATTAATAGTAAATTTAGCACTTCGCCCACCTTTCAATAAACCCCTCGAAATTACTCTAGATAAAATAGTTACATCTATATTTCCACCACTAACAACACATACAGTCTTTTTATTTCTAATATCAATTTTATGAAACATTGCAGCAGCAACGGAAACGGCCCCAGCACCCTCAGAAATAAGCTTCTGATTTTCAATCAAAGCTAAAATTGCACATGAAACCTCATCATCACTTACAGTGACTACTTCATCAACATATTTCCTACATAAATCAAAGGTTACATCACCAGGTTTTTTTACTGCAATACCATCTGAAATTGTACAGACATTTTGTAATTCACATATTTGGTCTTCCTTTAAAGAAGAAAACATGCTAGCAGCTCCAGAAGATTGAACTCCATATATTTTACAATCAGGTTTCAAAGATTTTATAGCAAAAGCAATTCCACTAATCAAACCTCCTCCACCAATTGGAACAATTACTACTTCAACATCTTCAAGTTGTTCTAATATTTCCAAACCTATAGTACCTTGACCAGCAATAACTTCTTTATCATTAAAAGGATGAATAAAAGTCATTCCTGTTTCTTTTTGAATTTCAATAGCTCTATTATATGCATCATCATATACACCTTTAACTAATTCAACTTTTGCTCCATAACTTCTAGTAGCTTCAACTTTAGATATAGGTGCTCCATCAGGAATACATATAATAGAATTAATATTATTCTTTTTCGCAGCCAAAGCAACACCTTGTGCATGATTACCTGCAGAACACGCAATAACACCTTTCTCTTTAGCTTCTTGAGATAGCTGAGAAATCTTATAATAAGCTCCTCTTACTTTAAAGGACCCGGTAACTTGTAAATTTTCAGCCTTTAAATATACTTTTTCATTTGGAAAAATATTAGGGGCCGGTAATAAATCTGTTTTATGTATTACATCTTTTAATGTATAAGCAGCATGGTAAATTTTATCTAATTTCATAATGGTAAGAATATCAAAGCAAACAAATCCAAACAATATATAAAATACAACAATATTAATCTTTTTAATTTATTTTGAATTATTTGCAAGAGAATAAGAAAAATAAAACAAAGCTATCATGTCTTGTAAATCAAAATCATTTAAATCAAAATCATTAACTTTTAATAATCCATTTCTAATATGAGACAGTCTTGTATCTTTAAAACTTTTGCAACTATATAATAATTTCAGACTATATTCTTTCAAAAGAGTATGATTACAATCAATAAAAGCTTTTAATATTTCTTCAAAATTATTAAAAACAATATCTACGTCTTGTGCATCAGTTAAAAAGTCTTCAATAGCAGAATTATAATCGCCTAAATTTATTCGTCCATAAATATTAGATAAAACCGGGGAGCCAAAATGTAAAAAAGAAGCTAAAACAGCATATCTAGTCTGCCTATACGTTGATCCTCTTTTTTGTGAAACAGAAACAAAAAAGTTTTCAAAAAACAACCCTTCTTTATCTAAATTCTTTTTTGCAATTAAATAGTCAACTTCTTCATCTATATGAGCGGCTTTTAATGATAACTCCATTATTATTGGCAATAATGAATTGTCTTTAGATATTATTGATAAACTTTTTGAAGCAACAGAACGAACACTACCCCAACGAGAATTCAATAAACTCTTTAAAGATTTAATAGCCATTTCATTATTTTTATAAGAACCTAAAGCAACAATTGCTTCAATTTGAGTACTTTCTTCATCATTTTCAGCCAATTTAATCAAATCTGGCAGCAAAGACTTTCTAGGTCTTATGGCTAAAGATCTTACAATTTCTTTTTTATCAATTGAAAAAGGTGTGGCTAAAATTGTTTTTAATTGAGAGGTAGCTAAAGTATTTGTATTAGTCCCAAGCGAAAATAGTAACAATCTTCTTTTATATGGATCAAAAGTGTGACTCAAGCGCTCAATTTTAGATATTGCTTGAATTCCATGTCTACTCAATAATATTTTAGCTGTTTCAGAACTAGAATATGCTCCAACCTCTTTTAATCTAGCAGCATAAAAAATAAAAACAAAATTCAGTATTACTAGAAAAATAAACATAAAAGAATAACTATTAAAAAAATTAGTATGCGGTATATACTCTACTATTTCAAAATTTGCTAAATATCCACTAACTACACCAGTTAAAAAAGCTAAAATTGCTATTGTAAAATTATTCATTGAATTAAAAGAAATTGCATCTTTATCTGGGATTACAGCTGAAATCAATCTGAATACAGAAAAATAAGAGATGAGTAAGAAAAAATTTGAGACAACACCTAACAAAAAGAAATACGTAAATCCCAAAGAAATAGGAGAAATTGTCCACGCAATCAATATTAACAAAAATATAATACTGCTTATCAAACAAATTGGTTTTGATCCTAATCTATCAGATAATTGCTTATTAACAAGCCCAGCTAATAAAGAAGAAACACCACAAGCTGCTGTATAAAATAAGATACTACTATTATTTAAGCCTACATATATTTTTAAAAAAGGAACAACCATTCCAAATCCAACAACTAAAGCACTGCTTATCCATCTTAATATTAAACGTCTTCGCCTAATCTCATTTTTCATAGACTCTTTAAAAATAATAAATAAACCTTGTCCTTTTCTATAATTAATTGTACGACGGCAAGGAATTTTAGAAATCTCTGTAGCAGAAAAAGTATTTAAAACAGCTCCAATAACTTGTAGTATTACTATTGCAATAATTCCAGGTAATTTTACAATATCTAAATATACAGCCGCTAAACAACAAACAATAATCGCTGAAGACTGATATGCAATATTAATATTTCCGACAATTCTTCCTAAATTATTCGAGGTACTTAAACTTTTAACTGTAAAGTCATTTAAAGCAATTCCGATAACTCTAAAAATTGAAAACAAAGTATATATTATTAATAAAAAGATGATAGCATATTTTCTTTCTAGAAAAATTAATCCAACATATAAAAAAGAAACAAAGCCTCTAAGCAACCAAGCCCTAGATTGAACTTTTACAATGTTTTTTTTATTAAACATTTTAGGAACCAAGGGTAAAATTGCTCCAGCAATATATAAAACAGAAGAAATATAACCTAATACAAAACTTCCAGCATTAAAATAAACAGCAATAAGATATACAAAAGTACCACCTAATAAATTATAAGAAATACCATTAAACATCTCATCTCTAAGCATATGTTTAAGACCTTTTTGCTTTTCTGATTCGGTTAAATATAATGTACTAGCCATATTTTATTGTTTTTCTCCTACTAAATTACAAAGATTCTAGCATGCATAAAATTAAGAGTATATATGAAATTTAAATTAATAATCAAAAAAAAAATTCTTTTTTTTAAAAAGTAGTGTCAACCGCAAGCGATTTTGTCTTTTATTAAAAATATAAAATTTTCAAATTTTTGAATCAATTTCAAGACAATATTGAGTAATTTTAATTGAAAATCGGTCCAATTTCTTTAATATTTACAATTAAAAAGTGGTCCATTGTGTTTTAATCAGATTAAATTTATGTCTTATATTTTCATAGACATGCTAAATGCACCTAGTTATTCAATAACAGGTGTATTTATCTAGATTTTTAATATTTTATTTTTTA
>RZYO01000409.1 GCA_009930325.1 Spirochaetia bacterium
ACAGAACCTTCTTGATACATAATATCTCCATTTATATATAAATTACCTTTAATAAGTAAAAGACCACCACCAGAATTATTTCCTAAAGCATTATTTATAAGTAAAGAATTCAAATTTATATCACCTTCTCTATAATAAATATTTCCATTCAATGGTCCACTAATAGGATTAGTGTTATAGACTTCTCCATATTGCTCATTTATAATTCCTTCTATATCAATTCTACCAAGTTGAGAAAAATATCTATTTTCTCTATTAGGAAAAACTATAGTTCCATAACTATCATCAATACCTTCTTCACCCATAGAAGAATTAAAATGAGTAATGGTTCCATTT
This sequence comes from Spirochaetia bacterium, assembly GCA_009930325.1. Lineage (GTDB taxonomy): Bacteria > Spirochaetota > Spirochaetia > Sphaerochaetales > Sphaerochaetaceae > Pleomorphochaeta. Next base: position 337 of record RZYO01000409.1, read on the forward strand.
CCTAAAACTAAATAAGTAGCATTAGTATTTGGAGAAACAGCATCATAACCTCCATCTATACTTCCACCAGAATAAACATCTCCATATAAAGTCTGTAAATAAGGTAAAAATCCATATCTTCCATACTCTAATTCAATTTCATCAATACCAACAAATTTTGAAGAATCAGATTCTAAAAAAGCTTTAATCATAATACTAGTACTCTCATATTCCTCATTATTTTGTTCAAATCCTTCATAAATTAAAATATCAGGATCAACAGTGGAATAAGAAGATAAATCAGAAGATGTAGTAGAAATTTCATTTTCCGTACCATTATTTTCATGCCCATAATAAATATAAATATAATCTTCACCTATAATTCCACTTAATTCTGGAATTAAAATATCAAAGTTAACAAAAACAGAATCTTGATAAGTTATAATTTCATAAAGAATTTCATTTATTCCATCTGCTTTAGTAAATCTAATATCACCAAAATCCCCTTGCATATCTTCTTGATCCCAAATTAAATTATAGTTTATTTTTACATTTTTCTTTTTATAAGCATCAGGATCTAAAATATCTATTCTTTTTCTTTTTGTAAAACCAGAAATTCCAGGTATTGTATATTGGACAGTAGATATATTATTAGCTAATTCAGAAGCAGTATTTGATTGTTTTTCTATATTTTCTATTTCCATATTAATTAAAGT
>RZYO01000410.1 GCA_009930325.1 Spirochaetia bacterium
GATAATGAAAATACTGCTAGAATGATAACTTCTTATAGGATAGAACTTATTGATATTTCTGATATTACTATTTCAGAAGATGGAATTATGGAGGTTACAGAAGATTATGTTCCTATTACAGAAGTTAAAGCTGGGCAAGAATTTGCAATCAGAATAGTTGCTGTTGATGATGAAAATAATGAAGTTGTTTTAGAATCTGGTGAACAATTTTTAAATTTTGTGACAAATGCTACTTCTAATAGTGTTGTTGCTGGTTATGAAAAACCTGAAGATGATATTTATAATTTTATAGAAGGTCTTGTTGTTGCTTCTGGTTTTAAATTTTTTAATTCAAAAGATAATCCTTATTTAAAAGTTGAAAATGATGATACTGGGGCTTTTGGTGTTTTTTCTGATATAGAAGTTAGGCACGCTGATGAGGTTGGGAGCATTAGTAAAAATCTTGTTTTGGAAGGTTATTCTAAAAGACAGATGATAAAAATTGCTAATGATTATGGAGGAGAACTTACTAATCAATCTGTTAGAATTGAAATTCCTTATAATTCTTCTATGCAAAAAGATTTTGAAGATGTTGCTTTTACTTTAAGTGATGGTTTAACAGAAATCCCTTTTGAATTAGAAAGAAAAATAGATGCTGGTAATAAAAGTCCTTTATCTAAAGCTATTTTTTGGGTAAATATTCCTAGGATTGCTGATAATTCTACTTATATTTATATGTATTATGGAAATTCTAGTATGGGTGGAGTTGAAAATGGTTTAGTTGGTTCTTGGAGTTTTGATGAAGGTTCAAAAACTACTGTTTATGATCCATCTTATTATTACAATACTGGTAGTGTTTCTGGATCTACTTGGAGGCTTGGTAATAATTGTGTTTCTGGTGCATGTTTGGAATTTGATGGTGTGAATGATTATGTTGAGATTGGGACTTTGGGAAATGCTAATTTTATTGATGGAATAACTATTGCTTCTTGGTTTTCTGTTTATGATAAGGCAAAAAATCAAAAAATTATTTC
>RZYO01000411.1 GCA_009930325.1 Spirochaetia bacterium
GACAGATTATAGATGGCATAACTTTGATGTAGAAAATGATAGGATCATACTAGGAGAAGTTGAGGCCAATTTACGAAATAATGGTCATCATTATGATCAGCCTTATGGTGAAACATTTACGGGAGGAATGAGTAATGGCTCTCAAGCAACAGCAAAACATTGGGGAGGTTATAATGATTTAGGCGAATACATAGCTAATTTATTAGTTGTAAAAGCTGAACATGGAGTAACGGAATTATTGTACGAAGTAGCCAAAGGTGTTAATGAAGTTGTTGATCATTTTTCAAGAAAAGCAGAAAAACAGGTAACTATGAAGTCAGGAGATGTTGTATATTCAACAATTTCAGTACACACGGTTACCGGGGATTTTCAATCCGATAAAAATAAATATAATGTTTCACGTTATAGAGGAGATACTATAGAAATCTTTAAAGTTACCACAATTATTAATTCTAAAAATGGAGAAAAGACAAGAGATACGACAATAACTCCTTATATTCCACATAGATTGCGTTAAAATAAATAATGTTATGTATAAATATATAATATCAATATGTATGATTGTTTACTTATTAACATCATGCAGCAATAATGAAAAAGTATTCATTCATTACTACGACACCGGAGAGGTATTAGGCATAGATTCTTTAATTAACGAAGAAGATAGTATTTCTTTTGTTAGACTGTTTTATAAAAATGGAACGCTAAAAATGAAAGTTAATATGGATAAATATGGCAATAGAATTGGTTATTGCGAGAGATTTTATGGTGATGGTAAATTAATGTTTAAAGGCTATTTTGATAATAATGGACAACAAACAATATTTAATGAAGGTGATTGGCCTATTTTTGTTAATCGAGAAGCACATATCGATGTAATAGGAAATACTGTGCTACTAAAGAGAGGACAAAAATATAAAATAAGGTCTTATGTTGAAGGAATAGAACCTGAATTGTATATATTAACAGACGAAAAATTTAATAAACTGTCTAAAAATGAAGA
>RZYO01000412.1 GCA_009930325.1 Spirochaetia bacterium
TATATAATGATTTGCAAAAACATACCACATTAGATTATAACTTTTATTGCTTTACTGATAAACCTGAAAAATTAGATGTGCCTACCATTAAATTTAAGCCAAAATTTCTTTGGAATTTAAACAAATTTGAGGCGTATAATCCTGAACATGGTCTTGAAGGTAAGATATTTACTTTTGACTTAGATACCTTAATACTTGATAACATTGATGATATTCTTAGTTTTGATGACGAATTTATTACTACTGAAGATATCTACAATTTAAAAAAGGCAGGTGGAGGAATTGTAGGTGCTACTGCGGAGTATGGATATAAAAATATATGGCTTCCTTTAATCAATAATACAAAAGCAATTACGGCAAGTACAGGTGGTGCTGAAAGATTCTTTTTTAGGGAGTATTTGAAAAATATTCCATTCTTTCAAAATAAATATCAAGGTATATACTCATATAAAAGAGATGGCATTCCTGAAGACGCTAGAATTATAATGTTTCATGGTAAACCTAGACCGCATGAGAAAGGCTTTATACATTGAAAAGTTTATACTACTATAAGGTTTTAAAATGAGTAAAAATAACACATCCAATTTATAACTTATTTTAGTTAACAGGATTAGTAATAATCCTGTTAAATGTTTTTCTATTTATTTTAACTTGCAGATTTCTTATCAATTAATTTAGAAATGTAGTTAAGCCCTTTTTGATAAACAACAGTTTTAATATTTATACAGTTTGTGCCATCTGGCTTTGTGTATTTTGATTCAACCTGCCTAAAATATCCTCGATCTATAAATGTTTGGTATGGCTGATTCTTTGAATCAAGAATGTTATTATCTCTTAGCAATTCAAAAAGCTTATTTCTTCCAATGCCTTTATTTAACACCTTGGCAACTGTTCCCATGTCAATAGTATCTGATGAACCTGTTACAGTATCAAAAAATTCTACTTTAGGCTTCTGAAATTCAATTATGCCTTGCTGTTCTTCAATTTGCTTAGCTTGTTCTGC
>RZYO01000413.1 GCA_009930325.1 Spirochaetia bacterium
AGACTTGTAATGCACGAGCAGGTTTGAAAGATAATGTCAGTCATAGAGCTTTAGATGATGCAATGGATGTTATTTTATTATTACAAAATAAGTTAAATAATGATTAAAATGCTATCAAGATATTTAACTATTTCAATGAAGAGATATTTGAAGAAAGTAATTTATGAAGCATTATTAAATGCTAAGAGAACAAATGAAAATGAAATTGATAAAGAAACAAAAGAGTTATATAAAAAGATTGAGATTTTATTGGAGTGATAAGAAATGGATGACTCTTCAATTATGAATGGATTTTTAATTATTATAGATGGAGCAAAACAGGACAAAAGAACATATTTATTTAATATAAATGATGTTGTAGCATTTGCATATAATGATTATTATACAGGGTCAAAATATGATATCATATTAAAAGGTAATGTTAGAATTGAAACTGATGATGATTTAGTTATAGATAAAATAAAAAAAGAATTAGAAAAAAGGTAATAATGATGATTAAGAACTGTAATAATTGTTTATGTCACTTGAAAGTTTGTCAAGCTGAATGCTGTAAAGAGTTTAGTTTAATAATTCCTAAAACTCAAAGAATATATAAAGGTATGATAATTAGACAAGTCATTAATGATCCTGATTTGATTAATTATTATAAACTGCATGGAATTAAATTTGAAGGAAAGATTGGTATTTTTAAATTGTTTGATTATAAAAGAGATGGTGAAATTTTAACTTTGTATATGAGATGCAATGCATTAACAGAGCAAAATCTATGTTCATTGCACAATACTAATCAACAACCAAAAGTTTGCCATTATCCGAATAAAAAAGGAATAGGAGCTAATGTGTATTTAACTCAGAATTGTCTTTTCAAAAAAAAGGTGGTAAAATGAAATTAATTGCAGAAATTTGAAGTTGTATCTTAATTCCTGTATCTGATTTGTATCTCTTTACAAATGCTTTGAAGTTTTTTGAGTTTCTGTCTCCTTTACTAAGATAAGGATTAAA
>RZYO01000037.1 GCA_009930325.1 Spirochaetia bacterium
AAATAATAAATTTTCTTCAGATAATTATCTGGTTGAATTTTTGTAATTATAAATTGTATGAATTAGAAATTTCAGTAGAGAACTCGCGACTCATGAGTATTTTTAATATTATATTTCTTTTACCAGGATATATAGAAAATACCCGGCAGCAGGATATGTAAAGGTAATTGAAATTATAACTGTTGTAAGGGCTGTTACAAAACTATTTCTTAATCCGTACAAAAATCCTTCTCCATGAGTATTTTTACCTAATTGTAACAAATATTTATAATCATGAATTAGATGCTAATTCAAAAAAATATATCGATGAAAAAATAAATATTGGTAAAGCAGAAATTCTTCACACTCCCAAACATAATATTCAATATGATTTATACCTTTATGAACTTAAAAATCATGATTTGTTAAAATCTTCTTGTCGAAGATAAAATGCTGGTGAAATACACTCAATAGCTTATGCTAAATTATTTAATATTCCATATTTCTCAACAAATGATTATGATGCAACAGTAGCTTGTAATGAAATAAAAACTTTCAATTCAGTAGAAATAATTGGTCTTGAAAAACTTTTAGGCATTGCAGAAACTACTCTTTCTTTAGAAGATTCAAAAAAAACTAGAAAGCTTAGAAGATCGCTTTTCAATAGTAATTGTAAAAGAAAAACCTTAAACAAGACCTATGCTGAATACTGAAATTATTTTTTATGAGGACCTATCGCTACTCATCTTTTTAGTAAAAACTATTATTGCAATTGAAAATAATATTACTGCATAAGCTATAACCCAAATTAAATGTGGTAATATTTGATTATAATTACCAAATATTGCGGCTCTACCAGCTTCTACTGAATGATAGAAGGGAAGAACATTAGCCATTTGTTTAAAAACTCCACCTATTAGATCCAAATCAAACCATGTTCCAGATAACCAAGCACTAAGGTTGGTTAATAGAGCTCCACAAATTCCTCCTACTTGCTTATCAGTAAAAAGACTTCCACATAATAATCCTAAAGCAATAAAGACAATTGCTGCGGGTATTAAAACAATAATTGTGAGTACTATTCTAATACTAAAAGTTAATCCTAAGATTATCGCAACAATAAAACAAACAATTATTTGTGTTATAGCAATTGGAAGAAGAGGAAGTGTATAACCAAATATAAAATGAGATGCTTTTAATGGGGATGTAAAGAGTCTAAGCATAAAGGAGCTCTCTCTATCTTTTGCTATAAGCATTCCTGAAAAAAGAGATATAAAGGATAGACCAAAGACAGCAATCCCTGGTGTTAAACTATCTAATTCAAATAGTGGTGCTGGAATATTGGATTGTATTGCTGTTAAAAGTAATAATAATATAATTGGAAAACCAAGTCCAAAAGCTAAATTTATTTTATCTCTCAATATTTCTTTGTTATTTCTAGAAGCAAAAACTAATACTTTCATAATACTTACCCTCTCTCCCCAGCTAATGATACAAAAGCATCTTCAAATGTTTTTGTATTTGTTTGTTGAATTAATTCATCTGATGTTCCTATTGCTTTCAATTCACCTTTTGCCATTATTGCAATACGATTTGATAATGCTACAGCTTCTTCTAAATAATGTGTTGTTAATATAATTGTTACTTTACCTTTCATACTATTTATAATGGCCCAAAGTTTACGTCTTGCTAATACATCAAGACCAAGAGTTGGTTCATCTAAAAATAATATTTTAGGATTAGAAATTAAGGCCATAGCTATACTTAAATGTCTTTGCCATCCACCCGATAAAGTTTTTGCTTTTTTATTTTCAATACTAGATAATTCAAAAGAATTTATCATTTCAGTAGCTTTTACTTTAGCTTCTTTTTTATTACTTCCATATATTCCAGCAATAAACTCTAAATTTTCTCTTACACTTAAATTAGGAGCTATAGCTGTTTCTTGAGGAGATACATTTAATAACTCTTTTATCAATAAACTATCATTTAATATACTTTTATTTAATATTTTAGAATCGCCACTTGTTGGTTTAATTAAACAAGATAGCATCTTAATTGTAGTCGTCTTTCCTGCACCATTAACTCCTAATAAAGAAAATAATTCACCTTGGTTAATTTGAATATTTAAATTATTTACAGCTACTACATCTTTATATTGTTTACATAAATTAAATGTCTCAATTGCAATCATTTTATTCTTGTTCCTTTTCACCCATTTTCTTAATTTCATTAGCAAAGATAATTGATTCTTCTTCACTATGTTCTGGATATATTTCTTTTGCCCTTCCATTAAAAATAGCATCTGCAATTTTATTAAAAACACCCATTCTTTCAATTGCCATTCCCTTTTTTGCATCAGCTAATAATAAAAGTGTATCTCCAGGTTTTATATCAAACATATCTCTCACTTCTTTTGGAATTACAATCTGTCCTTTTTGCCCAACTTTTACACTACCCATATATTTATCATCTTTTTTACTTTCCATTAGTCCTCCATATTTCTGTTATACTAGTTTTACAAGTTATACTTTTCATACTTGTTATACAAAGTATAACCACCATTTTCTTGATATGTCAAATGAATTTATCAAATGTTTGAAATAATTTATTAATGTAAATTATGTTTAATATAGAATAGTATTTTTTTAATTATACTAATTTGAATTATACTACTGAGAGGATTATGAAAAATACTTTTTATAAAAGAAGAAAATCCTTGATAAAAAACAAAATTTGATTTTTTTATTTTAATTCATTACAACTTATATAAAGTTTTTTAAACTAAAAAAATATTTCTAATTTCCTATTTAAAAATCATTTTAACAATTTCTAATAAATTCGATATCAAGCTATTGATTGAAAAACAAGTTAGTTAGATAATTAATTTGCACTTGTAACAAATATTTTAATACTGAAATAACTTTTTACTTATATTTATTCTACTTTGATTATTTTTTTAATTTATTGTGAGGTCATTTATATGAAAAAAATAGTTATTTTTTTTATATTGGTTTTTATTACAGCTTCAGCATATTCTATTTCTATAAAAGATTTTGATAATACTTTAGAAATTGGATCTGGCCATTCAAATGGATATATACATCTTTATGGTAAAGATCTTTATTTAGCTGGTCCTAATATTAACTACTTTGCTGAACATTCTTCAAAAACAGATTCTTCATTTTCTACAGTAATTGGATATTCTTTAGCTTTTGTTAACCTAACTTCTTCAAGTTTTCTTGTAAATGAAAATATGATAAATCAAGATTTAAATGATATTTTTTCAACAAGAACTATGCTAGAGTTTTTCTTTGGAAATCGTAATTATTTAAAACTCAATAACAATAATAAAATATATTTTAGCTATGGATTTCACACTAATTTAATAAACTTAGAATGTACAGAATTATTATGGCTTTTATTTGATACTGGCTTCTTTGCAGCTACAGGTTTCAAATCTCAAATATATAAAAATATTTGTCTTAACTTTTCTTATAAAATTGCTGTCGATTTTCTTAGACTAGAGTTTTCTGATTATTTTTTCACTGATGAATTTAATGATAGCCTTATTCCTTCAGATACTTTTTTTGGAACTAATAGAACAGCGACTATTGCAATTGTTATAAAAATGTAGGAGATATTTTTTATGAAAAAAATAGTATTTTTTTTATTGGTACTTTTATTTAGTACTTCATTATTAGGAGCAAAATCAAGTCAAGACAACAATCAAAAGAGTTTTAATTTTGGACTTGGTTTTTGTCAACAGCAGTTTGATTTTGAAGATAATTTATTACTTTTCTACAATCCATATATTTCAATAAATGCAGAAAAGAAACTTGAAAATATTAAATTTTTATCATTTATTATGCAAAATAGGATAATGGTTCCAAGCTCATATATATTTAATTATGAAGATTTAAATAACACTATAACAGAGGAAAAAACCTTCTTTAACAATCCTCTTTCATATGAAAGTATTGTTGCAACGAGATTTTCAAAGCAAGTCTATGATGAAATGGCTATTTATCTAACTCTTGGTACCTCTATTAATATTAACCAATATGAATTTTATCATAATAAATATAGTAACATCAATTTTGGCTTTTTGTTAGGATGGGGATATAATTATCAAATTAATGAAAATTTGACGTTTTTCCTTGAGATTAATCGCATTAAATATAAATATAATATACCATTCTCTGGTTTATATTTTAATAATGGGCTAGCACAAGCACCTGATTTCGATGGTGATAATCGCGATGTAAATATTAGTTTTATTATAAAAAAGTAAATTTCAAATTTAATAAAATTATAATAAATAAATTATAACATTTTTTTGCCGTAATTTTTATACGGACTATATACTCTAAACAATTTCTATGTTACACTAAAAACTCTAAAGCGAGGTGCAAATATGTTAGAAAGTTTTAGTGTTTCAAATTATAAAAATTTTAAACAAAAAATAACCCTTGATCTTAAAGCAGCCAATTATAACTTTAACAATGAAATTGTAAGTGAAAATAAACTTATAAAATTTGCTATGATTTATGGCTATAATGCATGCGGAAAATCTAATTTAATGCTGGCTCTTTTTGATATTGTTTACTCTTTAACAGATTTAAATCACAATGAAAGAAGCAATAATAATCAAAACTATCAAAATGTCTACAATAAAGATAAATTAGTTGAGTTTGAATATAAGTTTAATTTTGATAATAACATTTTAATTTACAAATACAAGAAGAAAAGTATTGAGGAAATTTTTTTTGAAGAATTAATTATTAACGATAAAACATACATTTATTTTGACAAATCAAAAAATTCTTCATTTAAGCAAAATTTTAATGAAATAAAAACCTTAAAACCAGATTTACAAAATATTAAATTATCTGCAGTAAAATATTTATACTCAAATTCTAAATTAGACAAGAAAAACAGGCCTTCAAAAACCTTCTGTGATTTTATGAATTTTGTTCAAAGAATGTTACTTTTTTGGAGTTTACAAGATAGAAGTTATATTGGATATAAAACAGGAACCTCAAAAATAATTGATGAAATTATTAATAACAATTGGATTGATGAATATAATGATTTCTTAATTGAAAATAATATTGACAGAAAAATTGCAATTAAAAAACTACCTGATGGAAGTAATGTTGCATATTATGATTTTGGAGACAATAATTATTTACCTATTGCTGGAAACATGTCAAATGGAGAAAGTGCTCTCTTATTATTCTTTTATTGGTGGGAATTGTGTAAAGGAGATGAGCATCCATCATTACTTTGTATTGATGAATTTGATGCTTTTTATCATATAAAATTATCAAAAAACATTGTTAATAATTTAAAAAAAATGAAGAATATTCAAATTTTAATAACTTCTCACAATCCTAATTTAATAAGTAATGAGATATCAAGGCCTGATGCATATTATATAATAGGTAACAATGAAATCAATTCATTAAACAATTCGACAGATAAAGAAATAAGACAAGCTCAAAATTTAGAAAGAATGTTCAAATCGGGAACATTTAATAATTTTGAAAAGTAAAATAGCAAGAATGATGTTTTGTTAATAATTAATGAAACAGATTATGTTTTATCTAATGTATTTAATGCCGATGATGATATGATTTGTGAAATTAAAAATAGTGATGCAATAATTGATATGAACCAAAATATATGCAGAGCAATTAAAAGAATAGATAATTCTAAATACATGGCTTCGATTTCAGCAAGCAAAGAAGAAGTTGAAAATAACATTTCTGCAATTCATCAAATGTATGAAATTGGTAAAGAATGTGGACGTCTTATTATTGAAGGAATTGAAGAGAATAATAAAAGCCAGAAGTCTATTTATGTTGATGCACCTATATATGAAAATGATTAATTCAAATAAGTTTTAAAATATAAAAATAATCTACTTGAGTACTGTCTTATAAATTAATTTGTTTTATTAATTCTTCTCTCAAACTCCTATTTATTAACGATAATTTATACTTAATTACATATAATATAACACAAATTTAATAAATATAAGGAACTTTATGTTATATTAAAAAAACTTATAGCAATTTCTATCTATCATAGACAATCTCAAAACATTTATAATACTGATATTACCTTACTATATAACTAATTATTATATTTTCATAAATTAATATAACATTAAAACTTGAAATATAACATTAATAATGTTATATTAAAAAATATCAGGAGTAATAATGATTAACATATTAAACTCATTCATGAAAAGTTACATTGATGATAATTTTTCAATTATACCAATGGATAATAAAAAAAAGCTACCAATTATTTTAAAAAATAAATTTAATTATTATGAAATGAGTATTCTTAATCATTCTTGCATTTTAATTGAAATATTAAAGGAAGAGCCTTCTATTAAAAATTTAAAAAACACCATACAAATAATTAAAAAAAAATTTCAAAAAGAACCTGTACTTTATTATAATAAGTTATCTACATATAGAAGGAAATCATTGATTTCTAATAGAATTGGTTTTATTGAAGAAAATGGACAGTTTTATCTTCCTTTTATTGCTTTATTAATAAACAGCTTTCCGAATTATTATAATAATGATACTGATAAAAAAACATCAAATATATTTTTAAAAACAGAATATTTTAAAATTCAAAATGAATTTACACCTTTAGCTCAATTAGCTTTCTTATATTTTTTATATAATAAAGACAGAGAAATAACAAATAAAGAATTTGCTTCTCTTTTTGATATAACAGAGATGAGTGCATCAAGAGCTTTAATTGAATTATATAATCACAAGTTAATAAATTATAAAATACATGGCAAAACCTTAAGAAGTAAACTTTATAGTAGAATTAAAGATCCAGATTATTTTAAAATAGGTAAATCATTATTAATTACACCTATTAAAAAAATTGTATTTGTTAACGAAATCCCAAATAACACTTTTATTTCAGGGCTAGAAGCTTTATCTAATATTTCTATGATTAATCCAATTAATTATAAAGTTAGGGCAATTAGTTATAAAAATCTCAATAATAAAGATATAAAAATTATTAATAACAAAGATTATATTGAAGATAACAATTTAATAAAATTAGAAATTTGGAAATATGATCCATCCTATTTTATCATAAATAACATTGTAGATATTCTCTCTTTATATGCTTCAATGAATAAAACTATGGATGAAAGAATACAAAAGGAATTAGAACAATTGCTAAGTAAAGAATCTTGGTATATTTAGATATAAATTTAAATAAATTTTAGGATTAGTCGGAATAACTTACACAGTTAGATTGACACTCGGGGGTACGGACTAAAAGTTCAAATTCTTTTGAAACTAATTCTTGCTCTACCGTTGTATATGACTTTATTCCCATTTTGCGTAATCCAATTTTTCTGCCAAACCTTTTATCTGCACCCTCTTTGTTAAATCTTACTTGCTTTTTAATTTCTTATAATATTTCACAATCATTAAATATTCTTTCGATTATTACCCAGACGGATGTAGCTGGATTATCTAAATAATATTTATATTTCCTATGTTCATAAAGAATTTTATTACATTGAATATTTCTTTCATTTATTATTTTTGCCCTAATTATAGCTTGACAAACATCATCAAGATTTAAGTTGTTTAGCAATCTTTTAAAATTATCTTCTTTTTTATATTCTCTCAATCTAGAATAATTTTGATTAAAATTACTATTGATTAATTTTAAATATCCTTTATTAGATATAAAAGATTGAAAACAATTTGTTTTATGTAAAAGGATCCATAATTCAAAAGATATATTACTATATGCTAATTTATACTTAATCTTTTTTCCTAGCTTTTCTGCTTCTTTCATTTTATCTAAAGAATTCTTAAATTTAATTATATCTTTTTGCTCTTTTCCTTCAACATCTATAACATGTGTAATTTCTATTGGATTTAAATTACTTATAGATTTTGCTCTAGTTTTTGCATTTGGACATACTTTTACATCAAATTTTACACGACAAGAAGCTCTTTCTAAATTATTAATTTCTTTTTGCAACCATTCTAGATACCATAATTCAGTTTCTCCTTCAACAGAAAAATAATATATTTTATTAGTCTTCATTTTCTCTGTTTTCCCTTTTTGTTTTCAAAACATCAAATATAATATCACTAAAATCAACTTCCATAATAGCCCCATATTTATTAATAAAATAATTATTAAGGTAATCCTCACCTTTTCTAACTCCAGGACCTTTTTTAGAACTAGCTGTTTCAAAATCTGATAAAGAATAATGAATGCTACAATGAGTATCTTCATCTCTTTCGATGAATTTTATCTCATCTCTACGAAATAAATTACTATTTAAAAAAATTGGATTATGAGTATTAAAAATTAATTGTGCATTATTTATATTTATTTCATCATTATGAAAAATATTAATTATATTCATTAAAGCTTTTGGATGGATTGAAGCATCAAATTCATCAACAACTAAAACACCTCCATTAACTAATATTTTTAAAATTAGTGGGAACATATTTACAAATCTAATTGTTCCATATGATTCAAAGACTTTAGCAGGTACAGCCATTTTTGATTTTTCAAACAATGATACCAATTTCGTATTATTACTCTCTTTATCTTTAACATAACCTAATGCATTTGAATTTATACCAAAACATTTTGCTGCTTCATTTATGGTTTTTTCAATGAATATTGAATTTTCTTTTTTATCTTCAATGTTTCTAGTAAAATTTAAAACATCTGCTCTACAATAAGTATTCAATTTATTTTCAAACCAATTTGATATCATTGATACAATTTTCGAACTATATATATTTTTAAAACCATTCATTAAAAATAATTCATTTGAATGAAGATTACTCATTGCAATTACGTTTAACTTATCAAATTGATTTAAAACTTCCTTTCTTAGAAAATCTTTCAATTCTTTTGTTTTAAAAACTTCAATATTTTCATTTCTAAAGAAAATTCTTTTTGAATTAATAAGCAATTCTTCTTCAATTACTTTTCTTTTATAATCAACATCTAAAAATTTACCTAAATCTATTTTAATTGAATATTCTATTAAATAATTATCTTCGATAAACTTAATATAAAAACTTACAGGTTTTGACTCTTGAAGAGTATTATTTGGAATTAATTCCAAAGAATAAGCGGCAACATTAGGAGATTTTGTTTCTTCTTCATTATTTATATGTCCACGTAAAACAATTAATTTAAATGTATCAATAGCACTAATTATATTAGTTTTGCCAGATGCGTTTGGCCCATAAATAACAGCTGAGCAAAGTCCTTTATAATTTTTACTACCTATTTTTTTTCCAATAATACTATAATCTAATCCTGTTTGCTTAGCTGCAGGAATAAGTGAAAATACTAATTCTTCTTTAAATGATTTAAAATTACTTGTTCTAAACTCTAATAACATAATATTCTCCAATTTAGCTAAATTGCGTTTATATTGTATATAATAAAAGGTAAATCAAAAAATTACAATAAAAATAGTAGCTTTATTGCGAATATTTTGCAATATAATGAAAATTTCATTTGTTAAAATTATGCTTTTTAAAATAAAATACAATTATTTTTACCACCAATTTAAACCCAAAGATAATTATTTTTTATTTATTGATTTTAGTTTTTATCATTACTTCTTGATATTTTTTCGCTCTATGTAATAATAGAGAAAAAAGGAGAGATAATATTATTATGAACAAAATCAATAAAAAAAAGCATACTGTTCTTTCAATATTTATCTATATTGCAACTTTAGCTTTTTTTATTTTAATTACTATTTTATTATTTAACTCCTATAAGAATTCTAAAAAGCATTATACTTTTGGCACCACTTATATGACCATGGACAATCAATACTTTATTGCTCTTAACTCTAAATTAGAAAGTATAATTGATGCAAATGGAGATAAACTAATAACAAGAGACCCCGCTCAAAGCCAATTAAAACAAAATCAACAGATTCTTGATATGTTAAACGAAGGTGTCGATTTACTTTTTATTAATCCAGTTGACTGGAGTAGCATAACCCCTGCCCTTATGGAATGCAGAGATAGAGGCGTCCCAATAATTAATGTTGATACTAATGTTTTTGCAAAACAATTTGTTAAAACAATTATTTTAAGTGATAATTATGGAGCTGGTGTTCAAATTGCAAAAGATGTCATGAAAAAGAAAACTGATCCTAAAATTGTTATTATGAACCATGAAGGTATTTACTCAACTAGTCAAAGAATAAAAGGCTTATTAGATACATTTGATGAGAACAATTATAATTATGAAATTGTATTTAGAGGTTATAGCTCTTCTACCCTTAATGACTCAATGGTAAATATGCAAAAATTCTTAGATGAAGATAATTTCCCATTTGATGTTGTAATTGGAGGAAATGACCCAACAGCTCTAGGAGCTCTTGCTGCAATTCAAAAAGCAAAAATTAATAATGATATTTTAATTTATGGTATTGATGGATCTCCAGATGCAAAAGCAATGATCAATAAAGGTTATATGGAAGGAACTAGTGCTCAATTCCCACTTAAGATGGCAGAACAAGCTGTAGAGCTTGCTTACAAGGTCTTAAATAATGAAGAAATTGAACCTTTAATTTATGTTCCCGTTGAATTAATTACAAAAGACAATATTGATAATTTCGATATTACAGGATGGCAATAATTTTATGAATGATTCAAATATTAGAAAAATTAAATATGTTATGCTTGGAATTAATATTTTTGCCATTCTCTTTATATTAATTCTAATTAATACAACTACAAGCATTGTAATTCTTGATAGTAATGCTAGAACCTTTATGGATAATCTTCAAAAAATACCCTATAGACCAAACTTTCTATTATTTTATGGTATTTTTTTAAATCTATTATTAATTTTTACTTTTTATTTAAGACAATTTGTATTCCCAAATAATAAAAGAAATATTCTTCTTACCATTTTAGTTGATACTGCTGTTGCTATTATCTTAATGAAAATTATTGATTTCAATTACAATGGTATTATTCTTTGGGTTTTAGCAAATGTTGTTTATTACATTGAAAGTAAAAACAAATATATAGCAATAACTGTTGGGGTTTTACTCTACATACTTACAACTTTTTCTATTTTAAAAGTATTTGTAAACCTTTTTTCTTTAACAGAGTATATAAATTATTACCCAAAGCAAATTAGACAAATTATTCTAACCTTTTATTACACTTTAACTGGATTTAATTTAATTTGTTTTATTATCTTCTGTGTTCTTGTTATACAAGAGCAAAGAGGTAGGATTAATGAAATTAATGCCCTTTATAAAAAGCTTTCTATAGCTAATGAAGAACTAAAACAATTAGCTGATATCAAAGAAAAAATGGGTGAAACAAAAGAAAGAAACAGATTAGCTAGAGAAATCCACGATACTTTAGGTCATTCTTTAACTGCAATTTCTTTTGGAGTAGATGCATGTCTTGCAACTCTCGATAAAGATCCAGAAGGAACCAAAGAAAAACTTCAAGTTATCTCTAATGTTGCAAAGAGTGGAATAAATGAAGTTAGAACATCTGTTACAACCCTTAGAGCCGATAGCTCTGAAGAGTTAAGCTTATCAAAATCAATCATCTCTATGATAGAAAAAACTATTAAAGCAACAGATATTAAAATCAACTACACTATTGAAAAAGATTTCAATTTAGAGAAATATGAGGAGAATGCTATTTATCGAGTAGTACAAGAAAGTATTACAAATGCAATTAGACATGGTCATGCAAACACTATTACTATTCAATTAATAAAAGAGAAAAACTTTCTTTTACTAGAAATTAAAGACAATGGGATTGGGTGTAAATCAATTAAACCAGGATTTGGTACTCGACACATGAAAGAAAGAATTGAAAGCATTCAGGGAAAAATAGAGTATATTAGCGATAATGGATTCATTGTTAGAGCTAAAGTTCCTCTTCGAACTAAGGGAGTTACAAATAATGATTAAAATATTAATTGTAGATGATCAACAACTAGTTAGAGAGTCTTTAATGATAGTACTAGAAGCTCAAGATAATTTTAATGTAATTAATATTGTTGAAAATGGTTATTTAGCGCTTCAAGCTATTAAAGAAGAAAAACCAGATATTGTTTTAATGGATATTAGAATGCCTCAACTTGATGGTGTTCAATGTACTAAACTTATAAAAGAGAGATATCCTGAAATAAAGATTATAATCTTAACTACTTTTGATGATGATGAATATGTATTTAACGCATTAAAATATGGAGCTAGTGGGTATTTATTAAAAGGGACTTCTACAGAAAAACTATGTGAAGCAATAAATACCGTTTATAGTGGTCAAGCAATGATTAACCCTGATGTAGCATCAAAGGTTGTTAAACTATTTTCAGAACTTGCGAATAGAAGTGTACAACTCGATATTGATAGTAATAGTGTTGATTCTATTACTCAATCTGAATGGAAGATTATTCATAAAATTGAAAAAGGTTTATCAAATAAAGAAATTGCTAATGAACTTTTTTTATCAGAAGGAACTGTTAGAAATTATTTAAGTTCAATTCTTGATAAATTAGATTTAAGAGATAGAACTCAATTAGCAATATGGGCTGTTCAAAAACGCCTTTATGATAGGAATTAAAACAACTATGAAAAAAATATTTATGGCATTACTCCCTCTTATACTTGTTATCCCAATAATTTTAATTGCTGTTATTATAACTAGCAAAAGAGATATTACTTTAGAAGTTGGTATTTTTGCTGGAAGTAACTGGAATGTTGCAAGTGAAGATAGTTATAGAAATATTGATGAGGCCATAAAAGAATTTCAAAAAATACACCCAAATGTTAAAGTACATTACTACTCTGGAATTAGAAAAGAAGATTATTCAGATTATCTAGCAAATAAAGCTCTTGAAGGAGATTTACCCGATGTATTTTTTGTTTTAAATGAAGATTTTAATAAATTTGCTGAACTAGGACTTTTACTTAATTTAGAAAAGATAATTGAAAAAGACACATCTATCTCAAAAGAGGATTACTTTGAATCAGCCTATAATTCAGGAACTTATTTAAATAAACAATTTGCTCTCCCCTATGAGGTTAACCCTAATTTAATGGCAATTAACAGAACTCTTCTTGAACAAAATAATATCGATGTACCTGATCCTAATTGGACTTGGGAAGATTTTATAGGCGTTTGTAGAGAAATTACAAAAGATGTTAATGGGGACAATAAACTAGATACATTTGGCGTTAGTAATTTAAATTGGCTAGATGCAACATATACAAATGGAATTACCCTCTTCAATGATATTGGAACTCTTTCTTATTTTGATGATTACAGAGTAAAAGAAGCCGTTAGCTTTATGCAAAAAGTTAATTCAATTAGTGAAAACCAAGGCTTAAGTTCTTTAGATTTTGATAAAGGTAAGGTTGCTTTCATGCCAATTAGTTTTGCAAAATATAGAACCTATACCGCCTACCCTTACAAAATTAATAAATACCTTGATTATCAATGGGATTTCACTTCAATGCCAAGTGGACCTTATGGAGATAATGTAAGCGAAATGCAATCTTTACTAATGGCTATAAATGTAAATTCAAAACATAAAGCTTTAGCTTTTGATTTACTCAAAGCTTTTACTCATAATTATAAAATTCAAGAACAAATTTATAAATTCTCACAAGGTGCTTCACCACTAAAGAAAGTTGCAAAAAGCGATAATATTTCAGATATTCTTTTAGAGAATATGGAAGTTAATGATATGAAATATAATAATAATTTATTATATGAAATTATGAATAAAAGTATATATCCTCAAAAATTCAAAAACTATAATGAAGCTATGGCAATAGCTGAAAAAGAGATTGATACAATAATTAATGAAGAATTAGATACATCCATTTCCTTAAAAAAATTACATAGAACAATTCAATCAATGCTAGACAATTAATATATTACATTTGTCATACAAAATTAGTTACAAATTACAGATGTGCACTCCCAAATACGATTTATACTTAGGTTAAATATATTAAGGAGGCTTTTTTTATGAAAAAAGTTATTGTATCAATTTTGTTAGCATCTGTAATTCTAACAAGTGTGTTTGCTCAAGGTAAAGCTGAAGAAGAAAAATCAGGTTATAAATTTGGTTTTACATGTATGGACCAATCTAATCCATTCTTTGTATTAATCGAAAAAACCGTCAGAGATGAAGTTGAAGCCAAAGGAGACACTTTAATTTCTGTTGACCCTGCTAATGATGTTACTCGTCAAATTCAACAAATTGAAGACTTAATTGCTCAAGGTATTGATGGTATTTATTTAAACCCTGCTGAAGCTGAAGGTATTATTCCTGCTCTTGACCAACTAAAAGCTGCTGGAATTCCTATTGTTAACTTCGACACAGAAGTTGCTGACATGAGTTATGTTGCAACATATGCTGGTAGTGATAACTACAATGCTGGTAAAGTTTGTGGTGATGACTTAGTTAAGAAAGTACCACAAGGTGGAGATATTATCGTTTTAGATTCTCCTACAATGAACTCAGTAACAGACAGAGTTAATGGTTTCATAGATGCAATCAAAGGAAAAGGCTTTAACATTGTAGCTCAACAAGATGCAAGAGGTAACCTACAAAAAGCTATGGGAATCAGTGAAGACTTATTACAAGCTCACGGTGATGTTGTAGCTATCTTTGGTGGTAACGACCCTACAGCTCTTGGTGCTTTAGCTGCTGCTAATGCTGCTGGAATTACTAATTGTTTAATTTATGGTGTTGATGGATCTCCAGACATCAAGAGTGAAATCGCAAGAGGTGCTGATTCATTAATTGAAGGATCTGGTGCTCAATCTCCAATCAACATTGCAACAACATCAGTTGATTTAATGTACAAGATTATGAATGGCGAAAAAGTTGATTCAAGATATCCTGTACCTACTTTCTTAATCACAATCGATAACGTTGATGACTTTGGAACTGACGGCTGGCAATAAGATTTAATCAAAAACTTAAGGAGTGAAAGTTCACTCCTTAAGTTATCTATAGTAGAATTAAATAATCACCATAAAAAAAATAAATGGAAGAAATTATGGAAAATAATATATTACTCAAAATGAATAACATTCACAAACAATTCCCCGGTGTTTATGCACTAAAGGATGTTAGTTTTGAGCTAAAAAGAGGTGAAGTTCATGCACTATTGGGAGAAAATGGGGCAGGGAAATCAACTCTTATAAAAGTGCTCGGGGGAATTTATGCAGCAAATGAAGGTGAGATATTTATCGAAGATAATCAGGTAAATATTCAATCTGTTCTTAATGCTCAACAAAATGGAATAGCAATTATTCACCAAGAATTAGTTTTAGTTCCTTATATGAGTGTTGCTGAAAATATTTATCTAGGTAGAGAACCTATGAAAGGCATTGTTGTTAATAAAACAAAAATGAACAATGATGCAAAACAATTACTTGTTGACTATAATCTTGACTTTGAACCAACAACTTTAATTAAAGACTTATCAATTGCTCAACAGCAAATGGTAGAAATTATCAAAGCTATTTCTTTTAATTCTAAAATATTAGTTATGGATGAACCAACTTCATCTATTAGTGATAAAGAAGTAGATTTCTTATTTTCAATTATGAGAACTTTATTAACAAAAGGCGTTGGTATTATATATATCTCTCATAAAATGAGTGAGTTAAATGAAATTTGTGATAGAGTAACCGTTTTAAGAGACGGTGAATACGTTGGAACAAAAGTTGTTAAAGATACAACTAAAGAAGAACTTATTAATATGATGGTTGGTCGCCAATTATCAAAATATTATACAAGAAACTATCTAGAAGCTGGAAAAACCATTTTAACTTGTAAAAACCTTTGTGATCATCATATGGTTAAAGATGTTTCCTTTGAAGTAAAAGAAAGAGAAATAGTAGGTTTTGCAGGATTAGTAGGAGCTGGCAGAAGTGAAACAGTTAAATGTCTATTTGGCCTTACAAAAGACTATGAAGGTGAAATAGTATTTTTAGGAGATAATAAACACTACTTAAATGCTCAACAAGCTCTAAAAGATGGTATTTCTCTAGTTCCAGAAGATAGAAAGAAAGAAGGTTTATATCTAATTCAAAGTGTAGAATATAATACAACAATTGAAGTACTAAGTGAATTTATTAAAGGCATTAGATTAAACAAAAAAAGAGAAGCTGAAATTACTCAAAAATATATTGATTTAATGGATACAAAAACTCCTTCTGTTAGTCAAACTGTTGGAAATCTCTCTGGTGGGAACCAACAAAAAGTATTAATTGGAAGATGGCTTGCAACAAAGCCAAAACTATTAATTCTTGATGAACCTACTCGTGGTGTTGATGTTGGAGCTAAAGCTGAAATTTACTCAATTATGAATGAATTAGTAAAAGAAGGCTTATCGATAATTATGATAAGTAGTGAACTCCCTGAAATTATAAATATGAGTGATAGAGTTTATGTCTTTGCTCATGGTTATGTAAAAGGCTGTTTAAATCACACTGAATTAACTCAAAAAAATATTATGCACTTAGCAGCAGAATAAAAAAGGAATTTTAAAATGGGAAAAAATAATACAATTCAATCTTCTAAAATGAAAGAAGGAACTTATAAATTCTTTAAAGAAAACTTAGGTATCATAGTTGCCTTTATTGTTCTTTATATTTTCTTAGCAGTATATCCACCAACTACTAAAGCTTTTATGACATCTAGAAATATGTTTAATGTTTTAAGACAAATTTCAACAAACCTATACCTAGCTTGTGGTATGACAATGGTAATTATATTAGGCGGTATTGATTTATCAGTTGGTTCAACTATTGCTTTAAGTGGTTGTGTAGCTGCAGCTGGGGTTGCACGTTATGCTCTTCCAATTCCAGTAGCTATTGTACTTGGTTTAATTGTTGCAATTATTATTGGTATTTTTAATGGTGCAGTTATTTCTAAAACTACTATTCCTCCATTTATTGTAACTCTTGCAACTATGAATATAGCTCGTGGTTTATCTTATGTTTATACAGGTGGATCTCCTGTTAGAGTTGTTTCAAAAGAATGGCAATTTATTGGTGCTGGTTATATTGGACCATTTCCAACTCCAGTTGTAATATTAGTTATTGTGCTACTTGTAACTGGATTATTGATGAATAATACAAAGTTTGGTCGGCACATGTACGCTGTTGGTGGAAATACTCAAGCTGCAAACTTTAGTGGTATTTCAGTTGCAAAAATTAAATTCTTTGTTTATGCATACACTGGTCTATTAGCTGGATTAGCAGGTGTTGTACTAGCATCAAGAATGTATTCAGGACAACCTACTGCAGGAACTGGAGCTGAAATGGATGCTATTGCTGCTGTAGTTGTTGGTGGTACATCAATGAGTGGTGGTAGTGGTAAAATTGGTGGTACAATAATTGGTGCATTAATTATTGGTTTCTTAAACAATGGACTTAACTTAATGAATGTTAATTCATTCTGGCAATATGTTGTTAAGGGGACTGTTATCTTATTAGCTGTATTTATTGACTTCTTAAGAAACAAGAACAAATAATAATTATAAAACAAAACAAAAGGAAAACAAAGTTTATGTTAGTTAATCTAAATGATGTAATGAAAATAGCAAATGAAAAGAAAATAGCAATTGGAGCTTTCAATGTACCTAATTTTGAAAGTGCTCAAGCTATTATTGAAGCAGCAGAAGAAAAAAACATGCCTGTCATATTAAATTATGCTGGAGTTCATGAATCTTTAATGAAAATTGAAGATGCTGCAGTGATAATGCTACACTTTGCAAAAAAAGCAAGTGTTCCAGTATGTGTTCATCTTGATCATGGTTCAAGTTTTGAAGCTTGTATTGAAGCTATTAGACTTGGTTTTACGTCCGTTATGATTGATGCTTCAGCAACAAGTTTTGAAGAAAATATTGAAGAAACAAAAGCCGTAGTTAGAGCAGCTCACAGTGTTGGTGTTAGTGTTGAAGCAGAGCTTGGCCATATTTTTGCTTCCGATATTGGTATTGGAGAAGGTGGCATAAGTGAAAATGCCAAAAGTTTTGCAAACTTAGATGATATTTATACAAGCCCTACTCTAGCAAAAGAATTTGTTGAAAAAACTAATGTTGATGCTCTAGCTATAGCTTTTGGTACAGCCCATGGATTATATAAAGAAAAACCAGTTTTAGATTTAGATAGAATTAAATTAATAAAAGAAGCAATAGATATTCCTTTTGTAATGCATGGAGGTTCAGGTCTTTCAAAAGAAGAATTCCAAACTGCAATTACTAATGGCATTAGAAAAATTAATTACTATACATATATGACTTTAAGTGGAGGAACAGCAGTATTTAATCATCTTAAATCCTTTAAAGATGGAGATAATATTTTCTTCCATGATATTCCTGTAATTGCAACAAAAGCAATGAAAGAAGATGTAAAAAAAGCAATTGGAGTATTTAGTTTTAATGAATAATAAAATTATTGTTGTAGGTCCTGTTATATTAGATAGACACTACTTTATAAATGAATATCCTAAAGAAAGTAATTTAGCAACGATTAATGATACTAGCACCTCAGTTGGAGGTGCTGGTAATCTTATTATCGATTTAGCTAAATTAGATAATTCTTTAGATATTGTTGTAAATAGTGTTATAGGATGTGATGAAGCAGCCTCTTTAATTAATGAGGAATTTAGTCCTTATAAAAATATTGATATGAGTTATACAACTAAATTAGATAGCACTCCTGTAACTTATGTAATGAATTCATCTTTAACAAAACAAAGAACATTCTTCTTTGACCCTGCTTCTAATAAAGACTTTGATATAAATCATATCAATCTTAATGATATTGATGGTGGAATTCTTCAAGTTGAATATATTGGTTTAATTGGTAAATTGATGGATGAAGATACTGAATTTGGATCTAAAATTGCTAAAATATTATATATGGCTCAACAAAAAGGTATTAAAACCTCAATAGATATGGTTTCTAAAAGTGATGAAAAAACTATAAGAGTAGCTAAAAGTGCTCTTAAATATAGTGATTATTGTTGTGTTAATGAATTAGAAGCAAGTAGTATTAGTTCAATAAAAATAAAAGATGATCAAAACAATATAATTGAAGAAAATTTGGTACAAGCCCTTTATAAAATTAAAGAATTAGGAGTTAGTACTTGGGTTGTTATTCACTCTTCTCTATTTAATTATGGGCTTGATTGCAAAACAAACAGAGTATTCAAAGCTGAGTCCTTAAATGTTCCAAAGAGTTTTATAAAAGGAACAACTGGAGCTGGAGATGCATTTTTATCAGGAATTATAATTTCAATTGAAAGAAATTTTGATTTAGAGAAAGCTTTAAAAGTTGCTTGTTCTACTGCTGTATGTTCTTTAAATGCTGTAGATGGAACTTCTGCTATGAAGAATTATGATGAAGTAATGAAATTATTTGATATTTATTCAAAAGGATGTATTTATGAAGAGATCAGAAATTAATAATGTAATAAAAAAATTTGAAAAAATACTTGAAGAATATAAAGTTAGTATTCCTCCATTTTGTTATTGGGATTATGAACAATGGTGTGAAAAAAATAATGAATATGATGAAATAAGAGACAATCAATTAGGTTGGGATATAACAGATTTTGGGTTAAACAGTTTTAATGAAGTTGGATTTTCTCTTATCACTCTAAGAAATGGTAATCAAAAGGATGATAGATATGAAAAGCCTTATGCTGAAAAACTATTAATGCTTTTTGAAAATCAAAGAGCACCAATGCATTATCATGCCTATAAATGTGAAGATATTATAAACAAAGGTGGTGGAACTCTTATTATTTCTGTATATAATGCAGAAAAAGATGGCTCTTTGTCAAAAGATGATGTGATTATCAACACTGATGGAAGAAGCTACAAAGCCCCAGCTGGTACTAAAGTTTATTTAAAACCTGGAGAGTCAATTACAATCTGGCCTTATCAATATCATGACTTTGCTGTTGAAGGAGGAGATGTTTTAATTGGAGAAGTATCAATGTGTAATGATGATGTAAATGATAATTTTTTCTATGCGCCTATTGGAAGATTTCCTGAAATTGAAGAAGATGAATCACCCTATAGACTTTTATGTACAGAATATCCTAAATTTATTAAATAATAAATTAAATTTTATTATAAACGATTTCTTAAGAAGCTTTTGTGTTACAGAAGCTTCTTTTTTTATTCATTTATTTATGAGAAAAAAACAAAATAATATAATAAAAATAATACATATTGTTTATATTTGTGTAATTAATTACAATTAGTTTAATATTTAAACTAATTATTTTACATTTTATTTTTTCTTTTTAATTTAATTTAACATACAATCAAATTAATATTTACTTATATTATATATAATTAATATTTTAATTGACAATAATTAAAACCTATATGATAATTAATTAGTTGATAAATTCAATTAATTAAATTAATTTTGATAAATTATAAATATTAGGAGATACAAATGTCCTGTTGCTTAATTATTCCAACGTATTGGAGTACAAATTCTATTCAAAGCTGGAAAGTATTTGACCATCCATTTTCAATTAATGAAGAAGGAACGCTTTTAAGAACTCTTAAAAATTTACAACAAATAAATATTAAAGAAGATATAATTATATTACCGGTCCCTTGCTCACAAGAAATAAATAACAAAGTTAAAGAAATTACAAAAAATGTTTCAAATCTAAATATAAAAATAGTAGATGAACACGTTTATAACAAAATTATTTCTGATTTAAATAAAGCAGGTATGGACAAAGATTCACTGAAACTTGTTGACACATATTGTTATGGTGGCGTTAGAAATCTAGGTTTAGTTTATTCTCAAATTTATGGTTATGATCAAGCAATTATGATAGATGATGATGAATTACTGAAAAAAGATTATGTAAAAACTGCGCTTAAAAACATTGGGGAAAAATATAATGGAGAATTAGTCCTTGCCAAAACTGGCTGCGTCGAAGATGAACATGGCAATAAAATATATGAAGGACAAGCACATGATTGTCTGAATACTTGGCCAAAGGATAAAATATTCAATGAAGAAGTTAATTCAATGTTGAGTTCAACAGAACTACTTTATTCAACTTCGATAGCCTTTGGAGGGAACATGATACTAGATAGAAAGCTTTTTTCAAAAGTACCATTTGACCCTTTTGGCACTCGTGGTGAAGATGATGATTATGTATTAAATTGTAAATTTTGTGGATACAACATGTTTTTTGATCCAGAATTATTATTAATTCATTTACCTCCAAAAAGAAATAATATGCATTGGGCTAGGCAAAGACAGGATATTATCAGATTTCGATATGCCAGAGAAAAAGCAAAGCTTTTTAATATAAATAAAGATGAATTAGGTATTTTTTTTAAATACTTTATATCAGAGGATTTAGAGAAGAAAGCAGTAAATTCTAGTATAGATGCTGCTCTTTCATTTGAAAATGTTAATCGTCAAGAATTCATTGGATTCTTAGATAATGCTAGGGAGGCCGTAGAAGAGAGAAAAGAAACTATAGAGAGGAAAATTGAGACTTATAAAAGGTTAATTGAAGTATGGGCTGAATTGAAATATTAACTGCAACCTTTTTTACGTTTGCAATACTTAATGCAATTCAAATAGCAAAAAGTTGGAAGGAAAATCTTTTTTTTGTTTGAC
>RZYO01000168.1 GCA_009930325.1 Spirochaetia bacterium
AAATTGTAAACATCTCTTTTAGAGATGCGACAACTGTCTTTGTGTATGGGTCTTGTCCGAGGCTATCTATAAGCTCTTGTCGCTTTTTTTTACTTTGAAACTGAGCACTCTTTGTAACCTCACCATGACATAAAAGCATCCCATTAACTTGATTCTTTATTTTAACTTCAGTTGAAACTAAAATTGATCTTGTTTTTAATAGGCGTCTTATTTCTTCTTCTCTCTCATCACATAAATGTGATTCAGTAACATATATTTGGACAAATAATAAGCTAAGTCTGCAGCATCATGCTTATCTGTTTTTTTAGTGCTTTTAGAAATAAGCTCAAACCTATTAGTATTAACCACAACTACTCTAAAAAACTCTCAAATCATCATATTTCTAAAAAATCTAGCATTACTAGTTGCTTCAATAGCTAATACAATAGTGTAGTCTATTTCTTTTTCAAAATTATGCATATTTTTAATAAAAGCATGATAACCTTATTTTTTAGTTTCATACTGTTTTTTAAGTAATATCTCGCCATTTGATAATATTGCACAAACACTAAGCTGTGTTTTATCTAAATCAATTCCTACGCTTAATTCTGATAAAACCGTAACTTTTTGCATACTTGCCATCATTTTTATTTGATTTAACAAGTTAGCATCTGTTAGGTCTGTAATCTACAGAACCAATCTCCTATTCGGCCTCATTTACAATTACAGATAAGGACCACTGAATGATTCGATACTTGCTCTTCTTTCTGCTAGACGGTCTTTTGAACTAGTATAAATTACGAATTTGAATCTTAGAATTCTTGTCGTGTATAAATTATACACCTAACAAGAATTCCAGTGTAAAATATATTAAGTGCAGTTAATTTCTAAGTGTTAACTCAATTTGTGGTATATCATATATTTCAAAAGAATAAATAAAGTTTTTATTTAATAATATTATATAATACTTTCAAAAGCATTTTTTAATTTTTCATCTTTGTCATCATTTACATAATTTAATGTATTAATATTTAAAGAAGCAGCACTTGCTATATTTTCTGCTAAATCATCAATAAAATAGGCTTTTTCACTTGGTACATTTTCTTTATCTAAAATATAGCGGAAAAATGATGGATTTGGTTTATAGTGGTGTATTTCATTACTAGCATAAATTTCATCAAATAAATCATATAAACCCATTTCTTTCATTTTTCTAGTATGAGGAGCAAAAGTATTTGATCCTAAAACAACTCTTTTCCCTTGTTTCTTTAAATCTTTTATTAAATTAACAATTGGTTCATTGAATGTTGGTTTGAAATGATCATACAATGCATTTTCTTGAATATTTAGATTCATGTTTTTATTGATGTTATTAATAAAGAATTCAGTTGTAATATTGCCATCCATTAATGGAGCAGTGTAAAAACTAAAATCCTTGATAAATTCATTTTTTTCTGAAGTTGATAGATTATATTGATCAAAAATACCATTAAAGCAATGAATATCATTAATTACTACATTTCCAGCATCGAAAATAAATAAAGAACAGTCTTTTGCTTTATCGTATATGTTTTCATATAATCCTTTATAACAAAGTGGGTCTGTTAAACTCTTTATATATCTATCAGCAATTTTTCCAGAATAAGTAAAAGTGGAATTTTTAAAATCTACATCAACTGCAATTGAATACATATTACTATCATTTGCGGCTTGTATTCCATTAATTGCGTCTTCATAAACAACACAATCTGAAGGTTTAACTTCAAGATAAGCTGCTGCATTTAAAAAAATAGCAGGATTAGGTTTACCGTTGTTTATATTTGATGCATCAACAACATAATCAAAGTATTGTTCAATATTTGTTAATTTAATTATATTTTTAGCATTTGCTGAAGCACTTACTAAAGCTATTTTAATATTATTATTCTTTAATGTTTCAAGCAAAGAAATAGCACCATCTTTTAAAAGAGAATTTTTATTTTCTTCAACTTTTTGTAAATAGTGCTTATTTTTCAATTGAGATATATACTTAATGTTATTTTCATTCGGTTTAATATTAACAGCTTTACAAAAGATTTTTGCACCTTCTACTCTTAATACTCCTTTTAATTTGTCAGATATTTTTTTATCAAGTGTTATTCCATAATACTCTTTTGCAATTTTTTCATAACATGATTGGTGATATTTTTGAGTGTCGCATAAAACACCATCCATATCAAATAGGGCAGCTTTCACTTTCCTTCCTCCAATTAATCTAATTTTTGAATAAAGATTAACAAAGGGCCAATTAATATACAAGCGACAAAATTATAAAAGTTGATAAATTCATATTTTTGTAAAAAATGTTTATTAGAATTTTTTTAAAGAGCATTAGAAACAGGAGATAATAATTGTTCTGGATTATTTAATATATCTTGTAAAACATTTAATGATTTTACAAAATAATATCCATCTGCAATTCTTTCATCGATTGTTAGACCAATTTCAATTGAATCCTTTCGTTTAAAGCCTTCATCTGTTTTAATTCTATTTCTTTTCAAAGATCCAATAGTAATAAATATACTAGTAGTTCCCCATTGATAAAGGTGATGATGAACAGCTCCTGTTTTTAATCCTATACTTCCTAAATTACTCAAATAGGCAGTGCAGTGAAGTCCATCATCTTTAGTTAAAGAAAGTGGTGCTTTTCCTTTTATATCTAGAAATTTAATTATTGATACTAATAATGATATTATAGGAGAAGGAAAAGATGTAAAAATATTAACTAAATTATCTGTTGGATTAACTATTTGTTCTTCTGTAGCATTTCTTGCATCAAGAATTTTTTCATTTATAATTTTAGAAATATCATTTAAAGTAGCATTTTTATCAAAATTTAAGACAATACTATGTTCATGTGCTTCGTCTTTATAATCTTCTTTTGCAATAAAATTAATTGAGATATCATTTCGCTGCCATAACTTCTTATTCATAATAAATCTATTTAATTCTTCTCGAATAACAAATAATCTTATAAAAGCAGCTATTAATACTTCAAAGACTCTATATTTTCTATTTAAAATGTTATTTTGATTATTCTTTATGAATTCTAATGTTTTTGTAAGATCTAAATCTATATTTAAATAGACGAGTGAATCACATTTTCTTGGCATTAGATATGGAAATAATTTTTTAAATGCTTGTTCTTGATCAACAAATGTCGCATCATTTCTTTTGGGCATAGTCAATTCCTTTTATAATTTATTGAGTTAAATGTTTCTTTCTTTATAATACTCTAATTTTTAATATCGTGTTAAAAAAAAATTACTTTATTAGTTATTTATATAAAATCTTGGAAAAAATAATAAAAGTAATAATATAAGTTATCTGTTTTAAACATTAAGTTAGTAATTGCTAATAAAAAATAAATATTGAATATTTATAAATTATATTATTAAATATATACATGGTAAGAAATTACTTTATGACCTATGTCAATAACCTAAAATAAATCATAAAAAAATGTTAAAATAGTGAGTGACAAAACCAAAATTATTATATATATTGTTATATATGAATAAATCAGGTGAAGACTATTTAGAAGCTGTACTCAATATTGAGAGCGAAAAAGGTATTGTTAGAACTACAGACATTGCTGAAAGGTTAAATGTCTCAAAGCCTAGTGTTAATAGGGCTATGAAGGTTCTTAATGCAGAAGGTTATATTAACCATGAAACATATGGAAAGATTTCTTTAACGGAAAAAGGTAAAATCCATGCTTCGATGGTATATAAAAGACATACTACTTTAGTTAGATTTTTAAGAGAAGTTTTAAATGTTAGTGAAGAAGCTAGTAGTAGGGATGCATGTTTAATTGAACATGATGTTTCAAGTGAGACTATGGAAAAAATAGCTAGTTACCTTGAAGGTCATATGAAAAGTAATAATTAATATTAAATATTTTTTTCTTTTAAATATAAAAAGGGAACATTCCATATTATTTGGTGTTCCCTTTTGTAATTTACAAATTATCAAAATAAAAAATTAGTAACTAATTATTTTATTTGTTATTTAAATTATATGAAATATAAGAATCTCTATATTTGTTAGGACTAACTCCTAAAATGTTTTTGAATATCTTTGAATAATAGCTTGGATTATGGATACCTACTGAATTACAAATTTGGTTAATTCCAAGAGAAACATCATTCATTAAATGAATACTTTCATTGATTCTATAAGAATTTAAATATTTTACAAAATTCATTTTAGTCTCACTTTTAAAAACTCTAGATAAATGGGCTTCGCTTACTCCTAAAAAGGCAGCAGTTTCTTGGAGACCTATGTTTTTTGAGTAATTTTGTTCAACGAAAGTAATTGCAGAATTGGTAAGATGATTTGTTGTTATTGAAGGAAGTTCAATTGCATTAAATTTTGTATTACCAGAATTTTCAATTATATTTTTTTTATCTTTTTCAATTTTCTTTTTCATGTCATAAAGAATATAATTAAATTTTTCTGAGGTTATCGGTTTTTGATAATATTCAAAAACCCCAAGACCAAAAGCTTTATGAGTGCTGCTCATTTCTTTTTCGCTATTTCCAAAGATTAAAGTATGGTAAATTGGGCAAGATTGAAGCATTGCATATACGCCTCTAACAGAAAATTCTGTTATTACCATATCTGGTTTTAATAAATCAATAAGTTTTTGGGCTATAATTCCCTCTTTTAAAGATGCGACTAATTCAATTTCTAATTGTTTCCAATTTATATTTGAAATTAAATCTAATCTAGTTTGATCATCTCTAATTGCAATAACTAATGAGTAACTCACAAAACATTTTCCTTTTGTTTTAACAATACAAATAAATTATATATTCTAATATAATATCACAATTATAATATTAAATATGTAAAAAAAATATTTTTTTAAATAATATTTACTTAAAAAAAAAGCACATATTTTCTCACAAAATTTGAATATATGAATAACTATACATAAT
>RZYO01000038.1 GCA_009930325.1 Spirochaetia bacterium
AGAGTTGGCTTTGAAGGTGTCGGTCAAGCAAAAGCTGTTATTTTTACTATAATTGTTGCTACATTAGCTTTAACCCAATTACATTTCACTAGAAGAAAGGAGGTAGAAGCATGAGTATTGCAGGAAGAAAAAAATCTACAACAATAATACTATCAATTATTTTAATACTATTAACGTTAGTATTTATTGCCCCTATAATTATAGTTTTTTATAATTCCTTTAAAATCAAATTTTATATAAATGACAAACCATTTGCAATTCCTTTTAATACTGATATGTATGCTGGTTTTTTAAACTATGATACAGGAATAAATAAAATTCATTTTTTTAAAGCTTTTGGATATTCACTGTTCATAACTATTTCCTCTGTACTTGCTATTTCATTAGTCACAAGTATGCTAGCTTGGTATTTAACCAGAGTTAAAACTAAATTTACTTCAATTACGTTTTCTCTTCTCATGTTTAGTATGATAGTCCCATTCCAAATGGTAATGTTTACAATGAGTAAAACTGCAAATTTAATTCATTTAGACAATCCTATAGGTATAATTGTTTTATATGTCGGATTCGGATGTGGGCTTGCAACATTTTTATACTCAGGGTTTATAAAAAGTGTCCCAATTGCGTTAGAAGAAGCAGCGATGATTGATGGTGCTACCCCTGTTGTAACATTTTTCCAAGTAGTTTTACCAATGTTAAAACCTACAGCTATTACCGTGGCTATTTTAAATACAATGTGGGTTTGGAATGACTATCTACTCCCTTATCTAACAATAGGTAATGATTATAAAACTATCCCTGTAGCCATTCAGTACTTAAGAGGAGGCTATGGATCTGTTGATATGGGAGCTATGATGGCGATGCTTGTTTTAGCTATGATACCAGTTATAATATTTTATTTAGTTTGTCAAAGATTTATTATTAGTGGAGTTGTTGCAGGAGCAGTAAAAGGGTAATATAATAAAAAAAATACAAATGTGTTATTATTATATATCGAGGAATAAGATGAGACAAAAGAGAACAACTATTATAGATCTTGCAAAAGCTTGTAATGTTTCAAAAACTACTATTTCTTTTGCTTTCAACAATCCAGAAAGAATTGGGAAAGATACATATGATTTAATCATGCAAAAGGCACAAGAATTAGATTATATTCCAAACCCTGCTGGAAGAAACTTTAGTTTAAAAAGAAAACAGACAATAGGATTTCTTTTGCCTCAACATTTTGAAGGAACTTTAAGTAATCCTTACATTACTCAAGTTATCCAAGGTATAGGCAACATTTGTAATATAAAAGATTATACTTTAACCTTAATACCACCTTTTAATGGAAGTATGAATGAGGCTGTATATAAAGTATCTGTTGATGGACTTATTGCAATGGGTATTAATGTTAAAATGGATGTTGTTGAATCTCTTAGAAAAATGTTTATTCCATTTGTTACTATTGATGGTCGTCCTGGGGAAAATATGCCCACAATTAATATTAATGACAAAAAAGCTTCTTATGATTTAATGAAAGAAGTTTTAAAAAGAGGACATAGGAAAATATCAATCGTAGCTTTAAAAGAAAACCTTTTTGAAAAAGATAGTAAATTTGAAAGCACAACTCAAATTAGAATGGCTGGGTTTGAAGAAGCCCTCAATGAATATAATTTATCAATAAATAATGATAATATTTATATTTATGATGAAGAATGTTATTTAGAAGCAGGAATGAATGTAGCTGCAAAAATTGTTAAAGACAATAAAAAAACTACATGCATAGTTTGTATGAGTGATGTTATTGCTATTGGATGTATTACTTATTTAAAACAAAATTCATTTAAAGTTCCTGATGATTTTTCTATAGTTGGTTTTGATAATATTCAAACAGCAAGTATAGTTACTCCACATTTATCAACAATAATGCAACCTTCTGTTGAAAAAGGAGAGATTGCTGCAAAAACTTTATTTGAACTTATCGAAGGCAATGCAATTGAAACTTTACATAAAATACTACCACATGAATTTATAGATAGAGAATCTTTAAAAGACATTAATTAGGATAATTATTATGAGTTTAAAAAATAGAAATAATGGAATTCTTTTACACATCACATCTCTACCAAGTAAATATGGTATTGGTGATTTTGGATCTCAAGCTTACGCCTTTATTGATTTTTTAAAAAGAAGTCAGGTAGGTCTTTGGCAGTTATTACCACTAGGACCAACTGGATATGGTAACTCTCCATATTCATCTAGAAGCACATTCGCTGGAAACGAATATTTGTTAAGTATTGATTCATTAATTGAAGATGGGTATTTAAATACAGAAGACACATTTAACTTCCCTAAAGTTAATGAAGGTTATATAGATTTTGAAATAGTAGAGAAATTTAAAAAACCTCTACTTTTCAAAGCTGCTGATAACTTTTTAGAACAAAACAAAGAAACTGAACAATATAATAACTTCTTAATAGAAAATGCTTTTTTTATAGATGATTATTCTATTTTTATGGCTCTTGTTGATTATTATTATGATGCTAGATGGTATAGCGTCTGGGATAAAGAAATTGCAAATAGAGATGAAAAAGCTTTAAATTCTATTAGAAAAAAAATGTCTAAGGAAATAAATAGGTATAAAGTTTTACAATATCTTTTTTTTAAGCAATGGTATAAATTAAAAAAATATGCAAATTCTAATAATATTCAAATCATAGGAGACCTACCTATTTTTGTTTCTGGTGATAGCGTAGATTCATGGGAAAACATAAAATTATTTAAAACAGATGAAAAAGGTCAATATAATAAAGTATCAGGATGTCCTCCAGACAGTTTTACTTCTGATGGACAGTTATGGGGGAACCCTGTTTATGATTGGAATATACATAAGAAACAAAATTATAAATGGTGGATACTTAGAATAAAACAACAATTTAAACTTTATGATATTGTTAGAATTGACCATTTTCGAGGTTTTGAATCATATTGGGAAATACCTATTGATCAAAAAACCGCTAGATATGGAACTTGGGTTAAAGGGCCAGGACAACATCTATTTGATGCAATAAAAAAAGAATTAGGAGATTTACCAATTATTGCTGAAGATTTAGGATACATGACCAACGAAGTTGAAGAATTAAGAAATAATAATAAATTCCCTGGTATGAAAATAGGTATTTTTGGGTTTTCGTGGGATAAAGATAATAATTTAGATTATTCAAATCCAGACTTACCTCCAAATTATGAAGATAATTTTATTGCTTATCCAGGAACTCATGATAATCAAACTATTTTAGGTTGGTATAAAAATTTACCAATTAAAAACAAAAGACAACTAAATTCATTATTTAATTGCTCAGAAAAAACATTTGTCTGGGAATTTATCAGAGAAATATATTCTAGTAAAGCTAGAATAGTTATCATACAAATGCAAGATCTTTTAGAAAAAGATGATAAGTGTAGGATGAATATACCATCAACTTGTGGACCTTTCAATTGGTCATGGCAAATGGAATCTATGGTAAATTTAAGTTATATCGAAACTAAATTAAAACTATACAATAACTATTATAAAAGATATATAAAATAAGAATATATACTATAATAATCATATCTAATTATTTAAAATATATTAATCTATTTTTTTATTGTTTGTAGTTTAATTTAATGGTATTATGTGGTTCATGAAATATTTAGTAAAAATTCAAAACAATAAACAATATGATGGTATAATTGAATTTTCAAAATTAAAAATAGAGAATTTTTATGATTTTGATTATTATAGGATTGTAAATCCTCTTACTAAAGAGGTCTTCACATATGAAAACAATGTCTTAAAAAAACTAGCTAATTATAATTGTTATGATTTATGGGGAAATGGAAAGTGTTGTCAATATTGCGTTTCTACAAATGCATTATTATCAAATTCTATAAAAAGAAAGTTAGAACAAATTGATGGTACACTATTTCTTGCAAAAGTAATCCCTGTTTTGATTGAAAATAAAAATTTTGTTTTAGAATTATTTCAAAATATTGGAGATAGTTATGTTAAAACAGTTAATGAGCAAGTTCAATTATCTCAAATCATTTCAAATTTAAATTCAATGGCTTCAATTGATAGTTTTTCAGGTTTATATTCTCATGGTTTTATGTATGACAAATTAATGAATATATCTAGAGAAAACACACTCCCTGTTTGTTTAGTATGTATGGACATTGATAACATGAAATATGTAAATGATCATTACGGCCATTACGCAGGAGATGAATTAATCCAAAAAGTTGCTATGGAACTTGTTAAAGCTAATGATACTAATATTTATTCAGGAAGAACTGGTGGCGATGAATTCCAAATTATTTTTGTGGGTTATAATGAAAGTGAAGCATTAGAAAAAGTAAAAGATATACTTAAAAACACTGAAAAAATATTAATTAACAATGAATATATTGCAACAGTAAGCTGGGCTATTGGAGAGAGAATATCAAATCAAACAGCAAAAGATTTTATGGATAGTGTAGATTCGAAAATGTATGAAGTAAAAAGCAAAAATCACTTATTATAAAGTTTAAAAAAAGCCAGCTCGAAAGAACTGGCAATATTTTTTATTTTAATGCTGCTTTTACTTGTTCAAAAACTTGAGTAGCATCTTTACTAGCATCAATATCTACTAATAAACCTTTTTCTCTATAATATTCAATTAAAGGTTCTGTTTGAGCTTGATAAACATCTAAACGATTTAGAATTGCATCTTCTTTATCATCATCTCTTTGAATCAAGGCCTCCCCTGTTTCATCATCAATGCCTTCTACTTTTGGCGGATTATAAAGAATATGGTAAATTCTTCCTGTGCTTTTACACATTCTTCTTCCAGATAATCTTTTAATAATTGATTCTCTATCTAATACAAAATTAACTACAGCATCGATTTCTTTTATTTGTGAAAGAGCATCTGCTTGAGCAATAGTTCTTGGGAAACCATCAAGAATAAAACCATTTTTAGTATCATCTTGAGTAAAACGATCTTCAACCATTTTGATTGTAACACTATCAGGAACTAATTCACCACTAGCTAATATTGCTTTAACTTCTTTTCCTAATTCGGTCTCATTTTTAATGTTATATCTAAATAAATCACCTGTTGAAATATGAGGGATATCAAAGAAATCTTTTGCAACAGCAGCAATGGTTCCTTTTCCTGCACCTGGAGGGCCTAAAAAAACTAAATTCATAATACTATTTTAAGAGTAATACTCTTTTCTCCTTAAAAATAAATTAACTTTAATGTTTCATATATTAATCTATAAAAAAAAATCAATTGAAGCAATATAATAAGTATTAAAAACCAAATTAACAAATATTTTTCAAATATAAAATTTATTTTTTTTCTCTTTTAAGCTCTATATTCTTAATTTTCAAGGTTGTAAAAAAAATATCTATAGGTTATTATAAATTTTCAGGAGTAGTTATGAACAAAATCGTTTTACACGCAACTGACTTAGATGGATTTCTTCTTGAAGATGATAAAAAAGCCATAGAAAAAATTCGTACTATGTACGAAACTTCCTTAGATAATTGTGCAATTATTGACAAATCAACGGATGAATCAGAACTTACTGAAGCTAAAGCTAATTTAGTTAAGTCTGCTTCTCAAATAGGAGCATATTTAAAAGAATTCTGCTCAAAAGAACCAAATATACATGTATATTCTTTTGAAACACCAAAGGAACAACATGGCCAGGCATCTCGACTAATTGCTAAACTCAGACAACCTTCTACTAGTCATGAAGAGTTTTTATATTATATACAAAGAGCTTATGAAATGATGTTTGCTCATGTATATTGTGATGCAGCACTACCAAACAAAAGATCTTTAATAACAGCAACACCAGTTACTAACCCTGTAAGAAACTATGCTGCTCACAAAATTCCGAATATTGACCCAACTGTAGAAAATTCAGTTATGTGCGTTATGTTAAGAGGCGCTTTATTACCTTCAATGATTATGAGTAAAGAAATCCAAGACTATAGTTCTAATGATTTTATTACACCTTTTGCATTATTTAAAATTAAAAGAGATGAATCTAAAAAAGAAAGTAATATGGATTATATTCTTGATTTAGATAAGAGTTTTTTTGATTTAAAAAATCTAAATGGTAAAGATTTAATATTTGCTGATCCTATGAATGCTACTGGTGGGTCCCTTGTAACCATAGTTAGATATTTACAAGATGAAGGTGTCAAACCTAAATCTATTAAGTTTATTAATGTTATTAGTGCATTTAAAGGGGCTGTAAGAATTTGTAGGGCAATCCCTGATGTTGAAGTTCATACACTCTGGATGGATCCAGTACTAAATGAAGATGCATATATTCTTCCAGGATTAGGCGATGCTGGAGATAGACTTAATGGCGCGGATGGTGAGCAACCAAGAAATATGATTCAACTCATTGCTGATTATGGCGCAAACATAACTAACCTTTACAGAGATCAAGTAAGAGAAATTGAACAAACTGTATTAGGTAAATAAAAATGAAATACAAGAGACATAATTATAAAAACTTACAGTTAATATTTTTTATTATTACTATTTGTTTTTATTTTGTCTCTTGTAGTACTTATATTTCTTTGAATAATGAAAAATTACTTTCACAAGCAAACGATTCTGCAATAAACAAAGACTATGATTTATCGATTGATATTTATAATAAAATACTAAAAAAAGATAATTTGAATCAAAAAGCACTTTATAATAAAGCAATAGTTTTATATGAAAAAGGCAATACTCAAGAAGCCTTGAAAACCCTCAACTCTCTTATAAAAATAAATAAATACAACGAAAAAGCTTATCTATTTAAAATAAAAATTTATACTGAAATAAAAGATATTGATTCAGCAATAGAAGAATATCAAAAAATTATTAAAATAACTCCTAATAACTATTCAATTAGGAATGAATTTATAACTCTATTACTTGATAATTTTGATAACACTGATGCTTTTTATTCCAAATTAATAAAAGAGAATTCATTATTTTTAATTGAAAGAAATAAGAATATAAGTTTAGCAGCAAAGGCATTATGTATTATTGAAAAAAATAATGCAGAATACTCTGCATTACTTTACTTAAATGATAAAAAGATATGGGAAGAAATATATTCTTCAAATTAAATTACCATGTTCATTGCTTCTCTAACTTCATTTAAAGTTACTTGAGCTAATTCCCTAGCTCTATCAACACCATTTAATAAAACGCTTCTAATATATTCAGGGTCTTTTTCAAGTTGAGCACGTTTCTCTCTTATTGGTCGTAAATATTCATTAATAGCTTCGGTTAAAGTTTTCTTTAATAAGCCAGCCCCACCATCGCCTATTCTTTGAGCAATTTCATTTGGATCTTCATTTGTGCATAAAGAAATTAGTGATAACAAATTAGAAACTTCTTCTCTATTTTCTGGATCATAAGTAATAAATCTTTGAGCATCAGTTTTAGCTTTTTTTATTAATTTTGCAGTTTCATCTGCAGTTGATGATAAAAATATTGCATTATTTCTACTTTTACTCATCTTTTGGAAACCATCTAAACCTGCAACAGAAGGTGTTTTACTTAATAAGGCTTGTGGTTCAGGGAAAACTGGATTCTTTTTTGAAAATCGTTCATTAAATCTACGAGCTATTGTTCTAGTCATTTCTAAATGAGGTAATTGGTCTTTGCCAACAGGAACAACATCTCCTTTACAGAACAAAATATCACAAGCTTGATGAATTGGATAAGTATACATACCAGCATTCACACTTTTTAAACCTGCAGCTTGTATTTCTTCCTTTACAGTTGGATTTCTACTTAGCTCTGAATTACTAACCAAAGTCAAAAAAGGTAACATTAATTGATTGAGTTCAGGTATATAACTATGCGGAAAAATTATTACATCGTTGCTAGGTTCAATACCTGCAGAAATATAATCAATTGTTAATTGTTTAGTATTATCTGCAATTTCTTTATAAGAATCATGATCAGTTAATACTTGATAATCTGCAATTACTATACAAGTTGGAACACCTAGATTAGATAATTTTACTCTATTTTGGAGAGTTCCAAAATAATGCCCTAAATGAAGTCTGCCTGTTGGCCTATCTCCAGTTAAAACTCTATGCTTCTTGGGGTTCATATGTATTTCATTTTCTATTTTTTTACTTTTTTCAACAGCTACTTCATAAGTATCCATATTATCTCCCTAATTTGTTGTTTTTTTCATATCAGTACAATAAAAGCCTTCCCCTTTGAATAAAATGGGAGTAGCTCCATAGTTCTGCCTTAATGTATTTTTTGCTTTACATTTTGGACAATCTTTTGGTAATTCATCTTTCATTGATTGTTCAATTGTAAAATTTTCTTTGCATTTTTTACAATAAAAATCATATATAGCCATTTATTATAATCCTATATCACTTGTTTGTAATTTGTCTTTTAATAAAGTTATTTGTTCATCGGTTAATGGCATACCTTCTATTTTTAAGATATTTCCGTTTCGATCAAACATTAATTTTAATGCAGTAAAATCAAGTTTTTCACCAGCTTTCTTTAAATTTGCAGTATAACCTGTTTTGACAAGTTTTTCTAAAGTGCTAGCATTAGAATCAGTATCTACTTCAAATTTAGCATCCAATAGCATTTTATTTTCTTCATTTTCATTAATCAAAATCACAATAGAATCAAAATGATTAATCATTGCTTTAGTTAAACCAAGTCCAAAATCAAATAATGTTTTTGGCTTATAACTATATAAAGCGAAATTGGAATTATACATATCTAAAGCAGTAAGTTTATCAACATTTTCTACTTTAGAGTCAACTATATCAACTAAAGCTAAATACGAATCGCTTGAAACCCCAATCATATTTGCATGAATAACACCAATTTCAGTATTATCTTTTTTATAATATGATTTTGAAGATTCTAATACTTTATTGAAATCTGTAAAATGAGTTAGTGCAAAATTAGTTGTGAAGAATGGAAAATCACCTTCAATAACAGCATTATAATTAAACTTATCTAGAGGATAAGAGTCATCAATAGGAGTAATTTGAACTGTAATCTCTTTTGCTTTTGCTCCAATTTCATCTCCTAATAATGATTTTACCAATGTTGCTTCTTTTGTTGCATCAATTAATAAAATAGTGTCCCCTTCTTTAGCTAAGCTTTGAAGGGGTACTACATCATTTTCTGGATTGAGGAACTTAGTTGAAGTACAACTCATTAAAAATGATATAACCATTAATGATAATAATAAGTTAAATAACTTTTTCATAAATTCCTCTCTCTTATTCTTTTATAATTTAGAAAGCTTGATTTTAATTGTCTTATCTCCAATTTCAATATCACTTGAAGATAAAGAAACTTTAGAAATTTTATCACAAAGAGTCTCACTAGAAATATATTCTTCAAATTCAGTAAAGACATTATCAATATCACTATCTCCATCATAATCAATAGAAATATGATCACTTACATCATAATCATTATCTTTTCTAAGAGTTTGAACAGCTCTAATAATATCCCTTGCTAAACCTTCATTAATCAAAGAAGGAGTTAATTCAGTATCAAATCCAATAGTCAATTCATTGTCATTTACTACTTTCAAATTAGCCTTTTCACTTCTTTGAACAATAATATCTGAATCACTTAATTCAACAACTCCATCAGAATAGTTAACTGATTTGATATTTCCATCAAGAATTGAAGCAATTTCAACAGAATCAAAATTTTGAATTAAGGAAGCAACTTCTTTCATTTTAGGTCCTAATTTTTTCCCTAAAACTTTAAAATTAGCTTTTGCGCTATATTCTACTAAAGAAGATTCATCACTTTGAATAATTACATCTTTAACATTTAATTCTTCTAAAATAATTTCTGACATAGAATTTAAAATAGCTCTATCTTCTTCACTTCTATCAACTAAATAAACCTTTGATAGTGGCTGTCTTGTTTTTAGACTGTGTACACTTCTTAAGCTTCTTCCCATATTAATAGCTTTCATAGTAAGACTCATTTGTTTTTCAAGTTCTAAATCTCTCTTACTAGCATCGTAAACTGGAAAATCACAAAGATGAACAGATAAAGGCATTTCATCAGATTTTAAATTAATATAAATTGACTCAGTTATGAAAGGAACAAGTGGAGCTGCAACTTTTACAACATCTAAAAGAACAGAATATAATGTATCATATGCCATTTTTTTATCGTTATCATTTTCACTTCTCCAGAATCTTCTTCTACTTCTTCTGATATACCAGTTATTTAAATTATCAATAAAACTAACAATTGTACTTGCAGCTTTTTGAATATCATAAGCATCAAGAGATTCAGTAACATCTTTAATTAAACCTTGAGTTGTTGAAATAATCCATTTATCTAATGGGTTTTCAAGTTTATCAAAAGGAGTACTTGATGGTTCATAATTATCAATATTTGCATAAGTAATAAAGAAAGAATATGCATTATAAAGAGGTAATAAGAATGTCTTAATAACATCTTTTACACTATCTTCACTAAATTTCAAATCATCAGCTTTTACAACAGAACTATTCATAAGAGCAAAACGTAAAGCATCTGCACCATATTGATTAATAACATCCATTGGGTCAGTGTAGTTTTTATCTCTTTTGCTCATTTTCTTACCTTCTTTAGTAAGAACAATTCCATTTGTAATACAATTCTTAAAAGCAGGGGATTCAAAAAGACCAGAAGCAATAATTGTTAAAGTATAGAACCAACCTCTTGTTTGGTCTAATCCTTCACAAATGAAATCTGCAGGGAAATTATTGTCAACAAGTTCTTTATTTTCAAAAGGATAATGATGTTGAGCATATGGCATAGAGCCAGATTCAAACCAACAATCAAGAACGTCAGAAATACGACGCATAGTACCTTTTCCATCAGGGCTTGGCCATGTTAAATCATCTACATAATGTTTATGTAAATCATCTACTTTTACACCACTTTTTTCTTCAAGTTCTTTAACAGAACCAATTACTTCAATATAATCTGAATTATCACACTTCCAAACTGGAATAGGATTTCCCCAGAATCTATTTCTTGAAATAGCCCAGTCTCTTGCACCCTCTAACCATTTACCAAATCTACCATGTTTTAAATGTGATGGAACCCAAGTAATTTGATCATTACTTTCTAACATTGTTGATTTAATTTTTTGAACATCTACAAACCAACAAGTCATAGCTCTATAAATTAATGGCATATCTGTTCGATAACAGAAAGGATATGAGTGTAAATAGTTTTCTCTTTTTACTAAAAGATTTCTTTCTTTTAACCAATTAATGATATCTTTATCAGTATCTTTTACAAAACGTCCTTTAAAATCTGGAACTTCATCTGTAAATTGACACTCATCATCGATTGGACAAACAACAGGAATTCCTGTATCTTTTAAAACAAGATAGTCATCTTCACCAAATCCACTTGCTGTATGTACAATACCACAACCATCTTCAGTAGTAACATAATCACCTAATACAGTAACAAAAGCACCTTGATCTTTTAAAGAAGCGAAATAAGGGAATAATGGAGTATATCTCATTCCAACTAAATCTCTTCCTTTGTATTCTTCAACTATTTCATAAGATGTTTCATCTTTATAATAATGAGAAAGTCTATCTTTTCCTAAAATATAGTAATCTTCACCATCTTTTACTTTTACATAATCAATATCTGGACCTAAAGCAAGAGCTAAGTTTGAAGGAAGTGTCCAAGGAGTTGTTGTCCAAGCTAAGAAATATGTATCTTTCGTACCATCTATTAAAAATCTAACAGTAACTGCTTGGTCAGTAACATCTCTGTATCCTCCGAGATTAACTTCAAAGTTAGATAATGGACATGATAATTTTGGACTATATGGTAAAATATTATAACCTTGATAAATCAAGCCTTTTTCATGCAATGATTTAAAAACCCACCAAATTGATTCCATGTAATCTTTATCCATAGTACGATAACCATTATCAAAATCAACCCATCGTCCCATTCTAGTAATTGTTTTTTTCCACTGACTTGTAAATCTTAATACTATAGAACGACAATCTTCATTAAATTTTGCAACGCCATACTCTTCAATTGCACTGTGACCACTAATGCCAAGAGTTTTTTCCATTTCATATTCAACAGGAAGTCCATGACAATCCCAACCAAAAGTTCTTAATACTCTTTGTCCTTTCATTGAATGATATCTTGGAATAACATCTTTAACTGTGCCTGGAACTAAATGTCCAAAGTGTGGTAAACCGGTTGCAAAAGGAGGACCATCATAAAAAACGTATTGATTATCTTCAGGTCTTTGTTCGATGGATTTACTAAAAACATCTTCCTTTTCCCAAAATGACAGAATTTGTTCTTCGACTTTTGGAAAGTCGATTTTTGTATCTACTGGATTAAACATTTCAACTCCTAGAAATGAAAACTTATTTTATGCTATTCTATGCTAAATTTAAAATAATGACAACCAAGTAAAAACATATTTGAGTACCTTGACTCACAAAAAAAGGAAGGTTAGTTTTATATTATGAAACACATGCCAATCAATGACACAATAAAACAATTTGGAGCTATCTTTAAAGAAAATGGCTTCAGCTTATACATAGTCGGTGGTGCAGTAAGAGATCACTTCTTAAACATTAGAAATGATGATTATGATTTTGCAACTGATGCAACCCCAGAAAATGTAATATCAATTTTTAAAACAACCATTCCAACTGGAATAAAACATGGAACTGTCACAGTATTATTTAAGGGTAATAGTTATGAGGTAACTACATTTAGAAGTGAATTTGATTACCAAGATGGTAGACGTCCTGAAAAAGTGGAATTTATAAGAAGCCTAGATGAAGATTTAAAAAGAAGAGATTTTACAATAAATGCTCTTGCAGTTGATGTTAGCACTTCACATCTTATTGACAATCACAATGGTTTAAACGATTTGAAGAAAAAGATT
Organism: Spirochaetia bacterium; assembly: GCA_009930325.1. Taxonomy (GTDB): domain Bacteria; phylum Spirochaetota; class Spirochaetia; order Sphaerochaetales; family Sphaerochaetaceae; genus Pleomorphochaeta. The sequence continues at coordinate 12,988 of RZYO01000038.1, forward strand.
ATTAAAGCTATTGGAATTCCTCAACAAAGATTTGAAGAAGATGGACTTCGAATAATGAGAGCTTGTAGATTTGCTTCAAAACTTGATTTTGAAATTGAAGAAAAAACATTAATGGCAATGAAAGAAAAATGCAATAAAATAAAAAATGTTAGCAATGAACGAATTCAAGATGAGCTATTCAAAATCATTAAATCAAATTATCCTAAAAAAGGAATTGAATTATTAGATAAATGTTCAGTTTTAGAAATTATTTTACCTGAGTTGGCAGCATTAAAAGGTCTTAAACAAGGAGGCTTTCATAAAGTTGATGCCTATGAGCATACACTTCTTTCTCTTCAAGCCGCTTGTAAATACAACTACCCTCTAAACGTTAGACTTGCAGCATTATTTCATGATTTAGGAAAAGCTCAAACACAAAGAATTAACCTATCTAGACATTCCCCATACTGTGAAACTTCTTATTCTTTTTATGATCATGAGAATGTTAGTGCAGATTTAACTAAAAAAATCTTAACTCGTTTGAAAACATCAAATGATACAATTTATAAAGTTACAAACCTTGTAAAAAACCACATGTTTAATTATACCTCTGATTGGTCTAATGGAGCTGTAAAAAGATTTATTAACAGAGTCGGTTATGAAAACATATTAGATTTATTTAAACTGAGAATGTGCGATCAAGAAGCTATATTTGATAAAGGCAATTGGGAAACTGTAAGTGAACTTGAAAACAGAATTGAGGATATAATTTCAAGCAATGAAGCATTATCATTAAAAGATTTAGAGATAAATGGAAAAGATTTAATTGATTTGGGTATAAAAAAAGGTCCTCTATTTTCTAAAATCTTAAACTTTCTATTAAATGATGTAATAGATGATCCAAAATTAAATAAACGAGAAACCTTATTAAAACTAGCAAATAATTATTACAAAAGCATAAATTAAGATGTTTTTTCAATTAATGAATTAAAAGCCAATTTTGCAGCAGCTTGTTGTGCTGTTTTCTTATTTTTTCCAGTAGCTGGGCCATAAATCTTGCCATTTAAGTTAACACTAACATAAAAAACTCTGCAATGATCTGGTCCTTCCGTTTTTTCTAAAGTATAGATTGGAACTTTTTTCCAAGATTTTTGGCAATACTCTTGAATTGCGGTTTTATAATCTCTTACAATTTTGTGTTCTAAAAAAGCATGAATCTGAGGAACCATAATTTTTTCTATCAAGCTTTGTGCAACGTCAAAACCACAATCTAAATAGACACAACCAAAAATGGCTTCCATACAGTCTGATAGAATCGCTTTCTTTTTTCTTCCACCAGAATGACCTTCACCTTTACCTACTAATACAACTTCTCCAACTCCAAGTTTTTGTGCAACTTGAAATAAAGAATCTTCGCTTACAACTGCACTTTTGATTCTTGAGAAATCACCTTCATGTTTTGCAGGCAAATTCACAAATAGCCAATTACTAACAGCTAGACCTAAAATAGAATCTCCAAGAAACTCTAATCTTTCATTATTGTCTGTTACAATTGGGCATTCGTGAGCATAGGATCTATGAGTAAAAGCAAGATTTAATAAATTCAAATCTTTGATCTCTACCCCCAACTTTTCCATGAAATTAAAAAGCTCCCTTCTTCTCTTTGAGGAGATTGAGGGAGCTACTCCGACTTTAGCTTCTGTCATCGAAAAACAGTCCTTAGTCTAGCTGAGAATCTAGGTAATCAACAGCATCTTTAACAGTTTCGAATTCATTTGCTTTTTCATCAGGAATGGTAATTCCCATTTCTTCTTCAATAGCATAAATTAATTCATATGTATCTAGACTGTCTGCTCCTAGATCTTTTCTAAAAGAAGCATCTAAAGTTACCTTAGATGGTTCTACTTCCATTTTTTCAGCAATTAATTGCTTTACTTGATCAAAAGTCTTGTTATCCATGATTTAGCTCCTATGTCTCTTTTACTTATCGCTTGTATCAACGATCATTTCACCGCGATAGAAACCACACTTAGGGCAAACGCGATGAGGAAGTATCTTTGCACTACATGTTGGACATACAGTCAATGTTGGTGCTTTAAGCTTCATATTCGCAGCCTTTCTTGATGCAGCTTTAGATTTTGAAGTTTTATATTTAGGTGTTGCCATTTTTTACCTCTTGAGTTAGATGAATTTTTGTTGACGCTTTGACAAGAATAACGAAATAGAGTAAAAACGTCAACATCTTTTACCTTTATAAATTAAATAATATATGAACTTATATATAATTGCAATTTAAAACTTAAAAATAAATTTTCTCTAAATAATAAAAAATTAACCTAAATATATTCTTAGTTATTTATTTAAAATATTTGAAATATTTTTATCACCAAATAATTCTTTAATTCCTCCTAAAGAACTTAATACACCGCTAGCTTCATAAGGCATATAAACAAGTTTAGAATCTTTTCCCGCAGCCATTTCTTTAAATGTTTCAATATACTTCATAGCTATTAGGTATTGAACATAATTATCTTGAGTTTCAAGAGCATTCCTTACTGCAGAAATAGCTTTTGCTTCTCCTTCAGCTCTTAATATAGCAGCTTGCTTATCACCTTCAGCTCTATTTATTAAAGATTCTTTTACACCTTCTGCTTGAAGAATAGCTGATCTTTTTTGTCCTTCAGCATATAAAATTGAAGCTCTTTTTTCTCTCTCAGCTCCCATTTGTTTTTCCATCTGTTTTTTAATATCTTCTGGTGGAATAATATCTTGTAGTTCGACTCTATTTACTTTAATACCCCATTTATCTGTAGCTTCATCTAAAATAACCTGAAGTTTATTATTAATCGTATCTCTACTTGTTAAAGTTTCATCAAGCTCAAGTTCCCCAATAACATTTCTTAAAGTAGTTTGTGTTAATTTTTCAATTGCAATGGGATAATTTACAATTTCGTATATACTTCGCTTTGGGTCAATTACTTGGAAATAAATAACAGCATCAATTTCAACAGTAACATTATCTTTTGTAATAACATTTTGTTTTGGATAATCTAATACTTGTTCTCTCAAATCAATAAATTTTGTATTTGAAATAACCATTTGTGTCATATAATTTGAGCCTTTTGTTGCCTGAGCTTTTAATTCAGGAACTGTTTTAACTTTATCTAAAAAAGGTACTACCAAATTAATCCCACTTGATAAAGTTTTATTATATTTTCCTAATCTTTCAATAATCATTGCCTTTGCTTCAGGAACAATACGTACTCCCATCGAAAAAGTTAATACAACTACTAGTACAATCGCAATAATAATAAAATCCATTATAATTCCTTTGTAACAATCAGTTTGTTACCATCAATTCTAGAAACTGATACTTTTGAGCCTTTTTCTATCAAACCCATTTCACTTCTTGCTTGCCAAATTGAGCCATCAAGATTAACACTACCTTTTTCATCATTTATATCATCTTTTGCATATAAAACCTTACCAATCAATAATTCGCTATTAAATTTTTCTTTTTTATTTTTATACAATACAGGTCTAATAAAAAAGAAGAAAATTAAAAAGAAAATTAAGAAAATAATTATCTGAATAATAATAGAATCAATAAAGAAAGATGAAAGCCAAGAAAATAATCCAGCAAAAGTTATTGATAGAAAGAAAAAAGTAGGAGTAAGGAGTTCTATAATAAAACAAACAATACTAATAACAATCCAAAAAAATTCAGCATTTTTCATATTTTTATCCTTTGGACAAATTTTATATCCCCGTATATGCAATGTCAAGGTTTATTCATTTTATAAAATTAATTACCTTTTTGAGATTCCCTCAATTTGCAATTTTCAAGAACGTTATTAACGCGAATTTTAACAATATTGACATCAAAAGGTTTTACTATCATATCTTTTGCACCTTTCTTAAGGGCTTCTGCTTCATAACTTTGGTCTGCAGATATTACAATAACAGGAATCCTAGAAAATACAGGATCTTTTTTATATATTTCTAAAAATTGAGAACCATCAATTATTGGCATCTTCATATCTAATAAAATAATTGATATATTTGAGTGATGCGATAATATTTTTAAAGCTTCTTTTCCGTTTTCAGCTTGCAATATATTAAATTTATCATCAAAATAACTCTTTAAAAGTCTTCTCGCAATAAATGTATCATCAACAATCAACATTGTAGGTTTATCAGATTCAACTTCTTGAGAAACATAGAAAGAATATCCATTTTTCCCAGCTAATTTAACATCATACAAGGCTAAATCAGCTCTTGCAAATAAAGTATCAAAATTATCTTTCTCATTTGCTTCAGAAATACCTATTGAAAGTGAAACATTTCCATCAACAAAATTTAATATTAACTTGTTAAATTCATCTTGAATTTTTATAGCATATTCTTCAGTTTCTTTTCGTTTAACATCAGGGAGAAAAACTACGAATTCATCTCCACCAACTCTACCTAAAATTGATTCTTTAGGCATAACTTCAAATAAATTATTTGATAAATCTTTTAATACCAAATCACCAATTAAATGACCTTGATTGTCATTTACATTTTTAAAATTATCGACATCAATTACTAATAAAAAACCCTTTGCAAATTCAGCTAAACAAGAATCAATTAAATATTGAGTCGACCTTCGATTTAACAATTTCGTTAAAGAATCTTGTGTAGAAAGCTTTTCAAGTCGTGATAAATTCTCTAGTTCACCTGCTCTAGAACCACTTATGATATTAGCACCTAACAAAACAAAGGAATATGAAGTTATTGCAATCAAAAGTTCTTCAATAGGTATTACAAATCCATTAAAAATATAAGAAATTGAAATGTAAATTAATGTTGTGGAAGAAGATATAATAAATGTTGAAATAAAAGAAAGTTGAAAAACTAACCCTACAAGGATTTGAGCCATCCCAAAAAGATACCCTGGATAATTTTCATAAAAAAAAACATTTAACAAAATAATATATCCAACAAAAGAAATCCAAAACATTATTGAAAATAAATTTGTTTTTTCATTATCCTTTGAAATATAATAATCTTTTATAAATTTAAAGCAAAAGAAATATGAAAAACTTATTAATGAAAAAACAATTACATAAAAAGGGCTCGAATTCACAATGCTGAAAATAGCAAAAATAGTGCTTGTTAAAATTGAAAGCATAGATAAAGCTTCTAAGACAGTAATATTCCATGAATTAATTTTTTTGGAAAATTGTTTTCTTAATTTTCTATCTTTATCTAAATAATCAATATTAATCATTAAATCGTTCCTTGATTTTTTTTGCTACTATGGGAGGAACCATGGTTTCAATATCAGCACCATAAAATGCAAGTTCTTTTATAGCAGAAGATCTAAGTAGAAAATAATTAGGACTTGTTGGCATAAATAATACTTCTAAATCTTCAAATAATTGTTTATTTGTCATTGCTAATTCAAACTCATATCCAAAGTCTACTAAAGCTCTAACACCTCTTATCATTATTTTAATATTATTTTTTTTTGCAAAATCTACAATTAACCCATTATGAACAACTACTTCGATATTAATATCATCTTTTAATATTTCTTTTAACATGGTTTTTCTTTCTTCTGCATTGAAAAGAGGATTTTTTTGAACGTTTTCTGCAACTACTACATATAATTTATCATACATTTTAGCAGCTCTTTCTATTATATCAATATGTCCTAATGTTGGGGGATCAAAAGAACCAGGTAACATTGCTATCATATTTTAATATCCTCGATATATTTTTTCATTAAATCAAAATCTTGAGGAGTTTCAATTTGCATTGTCTCAACAAATTTCATTTTTCCTTCTTCATCTTTTTCTATTATAGCAAAAGAACCTCTTCCAATATAGCTTACAATTTGATTTGGTTTGACATTTTTTTCTTTTTTTATTTTTTCAATTACACAATCAAAATGTATATAAGAATCTGCGCTTTTAATTGAGCTAGCAATATCTGTTATTACTTTATCACAATATGAACATTTTACATTTGGTTCTTGAACTTTTTTTTGTTCCGCTGGAGAAATTGAACTTTTAGGAGTTATTTTTCTCTTTTGTGGTAGTAAATCTAGTCCATCACTACTTATTTTATTAGATTTATTACCTTGATTTTTATTTTTTTTTCTTCGATTACTTTTTTTAAATTGGCGTTCATTAGATGCTTGTTTACTTACTTCCATAAATATCTCCTATATAAGAAAATACTGAAAAAATACATTTATAGCAATAAAAAAAAAATAAAAACAAAAAAAAGGATAACATTTTCTGTTATCCTTAATATGTTTTCAAGTAAATGAAAAAAAACTAGTTGTTTTTACGTACAATAAGTTCTTTAACTTTAGCTGCTTTACCAACTCTATCTCTAATATAGTAAAGTTTAGCTCTTCTTACACGACCACGACGTACAACTGTGATATTTTCAATACGTGGAGAATGTAATGGGAAGATTCTCTCAACACCTACACCATAGGAGATTTTGCGAACAACAAAAGTACGGCGAATGCCACTGTTGTTCTTTGCTATAACCAAGCCTTCAAATACTTGGATACGTTCTGTAGTGCCTTCGATGATCTTAAAAAATACTTTAACAGTATCACCAACGTTGAAATTTTCAGCGTTTTCTTTCATCTGCTCTGCTTCAATAGCTTTAATCAAATCCATTTTTAGGTCCTCTTTGCTCTGTTTCTGAGTTCTTGTAAAGTCTTTCTAGATTCTAAATCTAAAGATTTTTCTTCTAGAAGCTCAGGTCGAAAAGCTAATGTCTTTTCTAACCTTTTCTCCAAACGCCATTTCTTTATTGATTTATGATTACCACTAAGTAATACTTGAGGTACTTCTAAACCATTAAAAACATTTGGTCTGGTGTATTGGGGATATTCAAGTAATCCATCACTAAAACTTTCTTCATCAAGTGATTCACTACTTATAACTCCATCTATCAGTCGATAAACAGAATCTATTACAACTAGAGAAGAAATTTCTCCACTTGAAATAACATAGTCACCAATACTAATCTCGTCATCCACATACAGGTCAATTACCCGTTGGTCTACACCTTCATAATGTCCACAAATGAAAACTAAATTTTCTTCCTTACTTAACTCTTTTGCAAGAGATTGTGTAAGTCGTTTTCCGGACGGCGAAGGATATATAACCCGCTTTTCTTTTGCCTTGATACTCTCGAGCGCCTTGCACAGCGGTTCGGGTTTTAACACCATTCCAGCACCTCCTCCATAAGGAGAATCATCACAGGTATGATGCTTATCAATTGCAAAACTACGAAAATCAATCATGTTATATGTAATAATACCATTTTCAATAGCTCTTTTCATGATTGAGTTCGAAAAGAAACCTTGAACCATTTCAGGAAATAGGGTTACTACATCTATATTCATGACAACAACCATTGCGCCAACAATTCGATAGTCTTATCCTCAATTGATACTTTACCAATATATTGATCAAGTAAAGGAACCAAATAACGTTTATTAGAACCATCTTCTACTTCTAATAATACCGCTTGAGGTCCATCAAAGAATCCCACTACCTTAGCCATTGCCTTTCCTTCATGCATTAGTGTGCAACCAAGCAATTCAGAGATATAGTATTCACCTTTCTTAAGAGGAGCAGCCTCACTTCTTGGAACAAAAAGTGTAGCGCCAGCTAGTTTTTTAGCTGATTCTGGGTCATCTATCCCAGCAAATTTAATGAACGCTTGTCCACCACTCTTTCGAAATCCTTCAATAGAATATGTCTGCTCGCGGCCATCCTTCAAGAGGATAATTCCTTGCTTCAATTTCTTTAAGTAAGAGCAATCATCGTTGAAAGGGCGGACCTTCACCTCACCCGTTAGACCAAATGATGTCTGGATGATAGCCGTTGCGAGTTTTTCCATATATTAATCCAAAATTTCCAAAACAGCACGCTTTCCGCCTTTAGTCGCTGTAGCACTTAAGATGGTTCTAATTGCTTTTGCGATGCGTCCTTGCTTGCCGATCACCTTACCAATATCCTCTGTTGCAACTTTGAGTTCCAGTATAGTAGATTTTTCACCTTCTACAACATTCACAGCTACATCATCAGGGAAATCAACAAGTGACTTTACAATGTATTCAACAAGATTTTTTTCCACAACTAATCCTCTTATTCTTGACTAGTTCTAGAAACTTGTACACCTTGCTTATTTAATAAAGCGCGTACAGTTGCACTAGGTTGTGCACCTTTTTGTAACCAATCTTTTACTGCTTCAACATTAAGAACAACTTGTTCTTCTTTGTCTTCAACAGGGTGATATTGGCCAACTTCTGCTAGAGTTCTACTCTTGTTAGCAGCTCTTGAATCCATTACTACGATCCTATAATAAGGTCTTTTCTTGGAACCAAAACGCTTGAGTCTCATGCTTGTGCTCACGATAATTCCTCCTACTCGAATTTCTATTAGCTTCTATATGAGTTATATTTAAACTAAAAAATTAATTTAAATAAATATTCACACCTAAAAGGATAATATTTGCTTTTTTTTCACAAAAAAACAGAATTATCCAAATACCGTTTACAAATAAAGGATATTACATTTTTATTAATATTAAATCAAGGCGAAACAAGAATTAAAATTAATTTTTCTTAAAAGGAAGTGATAATGTCCAAGTATGATGAAAGCGACTTTGTCCATTAAGAGAGAAAACTAGCTAATTATTTGGTTAAAGTGAATTGTTA
>RZYO01000169.1 GCA_009930325.1 Spirochaetia bacterium
TTACTAGTTTTTTCTCTTAATGGACAAAGTCGCTTTCATCATACTTGGACATTATCACTTCCTTTTAAGAATCAATTTATTTTTTTTTAAAATAGCGCTTGACATTTATTATAAAAAACTGTAGTTTCACTATAGTAAATCGGCGCGAGGTGGAGAAGCCGGTATCTCGACGGGCTCATAACCCGTAGGTCACAGGTTCGAGTCCTGTCCTCGCTATAATAATGATGAATAAATAGGACTAGTAAGTATACAAAGGTAACTACTAGATCAGCAGTTCCTATACATCGAAGTTTTGGCAACTCGTTTAGCACCATCTGGGTAGCAAGTGGGTTGCCTTTATTTTGCCCTTTCAAATTCTTTTTTTTACAAATAATCTAATTAAGTATAATTAATTATTTACAAATAACTATATTTTTTTTAAAATGAAGACCCATGATGATAAAAAAAGGTTTTGATAATCAACGCTATCTTGAAAAGCAAACTCAAGCTATTTTAGATAGAATGGAAAAGTTTCATGGGAAACTCTATTTAGAATGTGGTGGAAAACTACTTTACGATTACCATGCGTCAAGAGTTCTTCCTGGTTTTGACCCCAATGTAAAAATTGAGGTTTTCAAAAAATTAAAAGATAAAATAGATGTAATTATTTGTATTTACGCTGGCGACATCGAAAGAAAGAAAATCCGTGGAGATTTTGGAATTACTTATGATGTTGATACTCTAAAAATGATTGATGACTTTAGTGAATATGGATTAAGAGTAAAAGCAGTAGTAATTACACGCTATGAAGAACAGCCCTCAGCTACACAATTTAAACAATTATTGGAAAGAAGAGGAATATCTGTTTATACTCACAAAAAGACAAAAGGATATCCTACCGATATTGATTTAATTGTTAGCAAAGATGGATATGGCGCAAATTCTTATATCGAAACAGAAAGAGAAATTGTAATAGTTACAGGTCCTGGACCTGGAAGTGGAAAACTCGCAACTTGTTTATCTCAGTTATATCATGATTATAAAAAAGGTCTTGAATCAGGATACGCAAAGTTCGAAACATTCCCTATTTGGGATTTACCTCTTAATCACTTAACAAACGCAGCCTACGAAGCTGCTACAGCTGATTTAGGAGATATAAACAGAGTAGATCACTTTCATCTTGAAGCCTATGGGGAAACAGCAATAAACTACAATAGGGATTTAGATGCATTCCCATTATTGAAAAGAATAATCGAAAAAATAATTGGACAAGAATCTTTTTATAAATCCCCCACTGATATGGGAGTAAATAGAATTGCTCAAGGAATAATTGATGATTCTATTTGCCAAGAAGCTTCTAAACAAGAAATTATAAGAAGATACTATAGAACTTCTTGCGAATATGTAATGGGTTTTGGAACTCAAGAAGCTGTTGATAAAGAAATTTTATTAATGGAAGATTATAAAATCAAAAAATCAGATCGTCTTGTTGTTTCAGCCGCTGATGAAAAAAGAAAAGAAGGTATTGAAAAGGGTAAAGGATACAATGGAATTGTTTCTTCAGCAGCCATACAACTTTCTTCTTCTCAAATTATTACAAGCTTAAATTCACCATTACTCCACTCTGCCTCTGCTTTAATATTAAATGCAATAAAATCGCTAGCAGGGATTCCCGATAATATTGATTTAATTCCAAAAACTATAATTGAATCAATAAAAAATATGAAACAAGAATTATTAGGAAATAAAAGAGTTAGTCTTGATGTTGATGAAGTATTAATTGCCTTAGCTGTATCTGCCGCAACTAATCCATCAGCAGAAGCTGGAATGAAACATTTAAGTCAACTTAGAGGAGCAGATGCTCATTTATCTCATATTCCATCTAACGGAGATGAGGCAGGTCTTAGAAAACTTGGAATAAATGTAACAAGCTCTCCAAAATACGCTTCAAAGCAATTATTTAATATTTAATCAAATAAAAAAGGAAACATATATGTACAATAAACACAAATATGTTTCCTTATGTTCTTTTTTAGTATAATTAAATTTTAACAAATCTCTTAATTTCATTAATTATTTTTACAAACTCTATTGGTTTAGCAATATGAGCATTCATACCTGAAGATAAAGCTTTCCTAACATCTTCTGCAAATGCATTTGCGGTCATAGCAATTATTGGGATTGTTTTTGCATCTAATCGAGTTAAAGATCTTATTGCTATAGAAGCCTCATATCCATCCATATTTGGCATCTGAATATCCATAAATATAATATCATAATATTTTAATTCAGATCTCTTAAAAATCTGCAAAGCTTCAAATCCATCCTTTGCATTTACAACATGAGCGCCTACACTAGTCAACATTTTTTTCGCGACTAAAGCATTAATTGGATGATCTTCAACTAACAAAATATTTAATTTTTCCAATAAATTTGGTGGATATTTCTTAATTGAAGGATTTGGATTATCTAAAACAACCTGATCAGCTCGTAAAATTGGAACAATGACAATAAAGCTCGTACCTTTATTTTTTTCACTCTCAACATTTATTGAACCACCTATTGAATCAACTAAACCTTTTGTTATTGATAAGCCTAACCCCGTACCTTCAATATCTCCCTTTGCTGCATTACCAGTTCTATAAAAAGACTCAAAGATTTTGGATAAATTCTCTTTTGCAATACCTACACCAGAATCTGTAATTTTTATAGAAAGTAAATTATTTTCAAAAACATCTAAATGAGAATCACTTACCTCTATAGTAACAGTTCCATTATTTGGAGTAAATTTAATTGCATTATTACTTATGTTCTCAATTATTCTAGTCAAAGCTAGAAGATCCCCAAGACAATTTGGATTATCTATTTGAGATTTTAATATTAAATTAATATTTTTCTTTTTTGCACTTGGAGAAATTCTATCTATAACTTTTTGAATTTCATTCAAAATATTAAAGGCTTCATTTTTTACAACATGCTTTCCACTTTCTATTGCACTCATCTCTAGTATTTCATTGATCAATGATAATAAATGAATAGAGGAATCTGTAATAACTCTAAAACTTTGTGCAATTTGCACGTTATTACTTAAATCAGTCAAAGCAATATTTGTCATTCCTATAATAGCATTAATTGGCGTTCTTATATCATGACTCATTGCAGATAAAAAGGTTGTTTTTGCTTTATTTGCTTGATTAGCAAGATCAAGGGCTTGTGTTAATATATCATTTTTCTTTTTATCAGCTAATGTCAAAGCAGTTATATCTGAACAGGCAACAATAATTGAATCATCTAAATCATTTAATTTATATAAATTAATTTTTTTTCTAAAATTATGATTATTTTCATTATATTCTATATAGTCTTCAAAATAATCAGTGTTTTTCAATGCGTTTTTAAGTAATGCAAGATAGTCTTCTTCACTAGGTACTTTTAAATCACCTCTATTATATATAAAATTTATAAAATCTTTAATAGGATAGTTATATCTTAATTTCCCTTTTATTGGAGCAAATTTTGGACTTATTATCATATTGCATATATCATTTTTCAAACTAACTCTTACAAGAAAATCAAAATGTTTTTTTACAATATAATCTAAAATTTGATCTGTATGGATTTCTTCTGTAGCATCTTTAATTTTATGGAAAGCCATAATATTTCCATTAAGTGGATTTTTTAGTAGCGAAACAGTTTTTTTTACCCATAATATTTTATTATTAAATTCATAACTAACAATATAATTAGTACTAGTAAATCCAGTTTTATATAAATTTATTAGATATTCAACATTATGGTATTTTTCATGTTTTTCTTTATTTAATTCACCAATTACACAAGAATTTGAAAATTCATAAATTTGGTCAGCCGTTTCAAAAACATTATAATTAAAACCTCTAGAAGAAATAATTTTTTCTAACTTGTTTTGAGTTAAATTTGTAATATAAGATGCTAAATTATCAGAAGCTTCATATTCTAATTGTTCAGAAAGATTAATATATTTTTTCATTGATATCATATCTTCTGAAATATCTTGTATTGTTATTAATATTTTTAATGATTCATCTTTGTCACTAATTATATTATTATTTAATTTGCACCATCTATATTCACCATTCTTCTCAAATCTTAATCTTGCACAAAAAGTATTCATGGGTTCCCCATTAGCACTTTTTTCTATTTCTTGATAAAAAGAAATAATATCTGAAGGATGAATTAATGATAATTTGTTAGCTATCTGTGTAAATTTAATTATATAGTTTGTATCAAATCCAAAACTTTCCTTAAAATTATTATCTATAAATAATGAGTCAGATTCAACTAAATAAGTCCAACACATTGCATTTAAGCTTTTAATGGATAAATCTAATTTTTTTGTATTTTCTGAAATAGTTTTAATAATTTTGGCTATTCGTCGTTTAGTGTGGGTAAATAAATAATTAAGAATACTTTACCGTCAAAGACTCTTAGGATATTATTCTCTACATATGGAGAATTATCATGGCAAATGAATCATTATTTACTCAAGCATTAGGATTACAAAAACCTTGGAAAGTGTTGAAATCAGAGATGATACCTAATTCAAAGACTAAAAAGATGGAAATGCATATTTATATTGGTTGGACTGATGGTGCAAAGTTTCCTTGTCCTGAAGGTGATGAAGCTGAATGCAGTTGCTATGACCAATTAGAAGAACGAACTTGGAGGCATTTAAACTTCTTCCAATATAAGTGCTTTATTCATGCTCGAACACCACGCATCAAATGCAATAAACATGGTGTAAAAGCTGTTAGAGTACCATGGGCTAGACCTAGAAGTGGTTTTACACTTCTAATGGATGGCTTTATTCTTGAACTTGCAAGGCATATGGCTATAAAAACAATAGCCGATGAGATTGGTGAAACTGATACAAGAATATGGCGCGTTATAGAGTTATATGTACGTGATGCT
>RZYO01000039.1 GCA_009930325.1 Spirochaetia bacterium
AAGTCATAGGAGCATAAACAATTACTCCTATTGGCTATTAAATTTAGTAATATAGTTAGCAGAATTAGGTTTACTGTTGACTTTTTATAGGAGAATAAAATATGAAAGAATTTATGGGTAATGATTTTTTATTACAAACACAAAGTGCAAAAGCATTATTTGAAGCTTCAAAAGATATGCCAATTTTTGACTATCATTGTCATTTAATTCCTAAAGAGATTGAAGAAAATAAACGTTTTGATTCAATTGTTGATGTATGGTTATCTGGTGATCATTATAAATGGAGACAGATGAGAACTTTTGGTTTTGATGAAAGTTTAATTACTGGCAATGCAGACCCCTTTGATAAATTCTATGCTTGGTCTCATACTATGGAGAATTTAATTGGAAATCCACTATATCATTGGACTCATTTAGAACTTCAAAGATATTTTGATATTAAACTTCCATTAAACAGAAAAAATGCAAAAGTTATTTTCAATGAAACAAATGCTAAATTGCAAAATGATAAAGATTTAGATGTTTATGGAATTATGAAGAAATTTAATGTCTATGCTGTTGGAACTACTGACGATCCAATTGATTCTCTAATCTATCATTCAAAAATAAAAGAAAGAGGTGATTTAGATACAAAAGTATTACCATCTTTTAGACCTGATAAAGCTTTGAATATGAAGAAAGAAGGCTTTGTTGAATATATTAATAAATTAGCTCTTGTATCAGAAATTGATATTAATAGTATTAATGATGTTGTAAAAGCTTTAGTAAAAAGACTTGATCATTTTATAGCAAATGGATGTAAAGCAACTGATCATGGAATTGAAGTACCTCCTTGTGTTTTCTTAAGTGAAGAAGAGTCAAATAAAATATTTGTTAAGAAAATGAATGGGGAAATAATAAGTGATTATGAAGCTGAAGCTTATAGTTCTTATGTATTATTACATTTAGGAAGAGAATATCATAAACGAAATATTGTAATGCAACTTCATATGTCTGCTCTTAGAGATAATAATAAAAGAATGTTTAAACTTTTAGGAGCGGATACAGGATACGATTCCTCCCATGATAATAATGTTGCTGTTTCAACTTCTCGTTTTTTAAATGAATTAGAAAAAACAAATCAACTCCCTAAAACTATATTATATTCTTTAAATTCTAAAGACTATTATGCTTTAGGCACTTTATTAGGTTGTTTCCAAGGGGATAATATAAGAAATAAAGTTCAACTTGGATCAGGTTGGTGGTTCTTAGACCATAAAGATGGAATGGAAGAACAAATGAAAATTTTAGCAAATCTTTCAATTCTCCCTAATTTTGTTGGAATGTTAACAGATAGTAGATCTTTCTTATCATATCCACGTCATGAATATTTTAGAAGAATATTATGTAATTTAATTGGCTCTTGGGTAGAGGATGGATTAATCTATAATGACAAAGATATGTTAAATAAAGTTGTTCAAGATATTTCATTTAATAATGCTAAAAATTATTTTAATTAATAATAATTAAGTATTTTTATTAAAGAGCGGTATAAAAAGAGAGGAAATAGTGTTCATTATCTTGTCATTTTATACCGCTCTATCATATAATCCGAGCTATGGAAACCTATAATACAGATGATATTATTTTTGCCTTAGCTACAGGGTGGAATCAAAGTGCATTAGCAGTTATTAGAATTAGTGGAAAAGGGGCTATAAAAGCCCTCTCTTCTTGTTTTTCAAGACCTAAAAGTTTATTAGCTAGTAAAAATGCAACATTACTCCATGGCTTTATAGTCGGTGAAAATAATCATAAAATTGATGAAGTTGTTCTCTCTATTAATTTAGAAGGACATGGATATACAAAAGAAGAGGCCATTGAAATAACTTCTCATGGTTCTTTAGCTGTAATTAATGCAATTATGCAAGAACTTACAAAACATGGTATGAGACAAGCTAAAGGTGGAGAATTTACTCTTAGAGCTTTCTTAAATGGTGCTATGGACTTAACTCAAGCAGAAGCTGTTCATGAATTAGTATCTTCTCAAAGTCAAATGGAAAGAGGTTTAGCTCTTGGTAGACTTGAAGGAGCTTTGCATTCAAGAATTGAAGAGTTAAAACAAAATCTATTACAAGCAATGGCTGTAATTGAAATACAATTAGATTATGCTGAAGATGAAGTAGAAGATTTTGATTTCCCAGTTGATATTATTGAAAAAACTCAAAAATCAATTCAATCTTTAATTAGTACTTATGAAACAGGGCGCCTTTATTCTCAAGGTGTAAAAATTGTTTTAGCTGGTAGTACTAATGCAGGAAAAAGTTCATTATTTAATTTGTTATTAAAACAAAAAAGAGCTATTGTCTCAGATATTAAAGGAACTACAAGAGACTATTTAGAAGCACAAACTTCAATAAGAGGAATCCCTGTAAGACTTTTTGATACTGCGGGCCTTAGAGATAGTAGTGATATTATTGAAAATGAAGGTATACAAAGAACTAAAGAATTAATAGACTTATCTGATGTTGTTATTTATTTAGTTGATGGTGTTGATGAAGAGACCTTAATTGATAGAAGTATTGTAGATAATCCTAAGACAATTTTAGTTTATACAAAAAGAGATATAAAACATAGAAAAGAGGCAATTTCTATAAGTGCAATGACTGGAGAAGGTCTTGAAACTTTATTTGATTCTATTGTAGAAAAGACTGCTTCCGGAATATCAATTTCTGATGATTCAACTTTAGTAATTGAATCAAGTAGACAACACAATTTACTTCAAGAGGCTAATGAATCATTAATCAAGGCTCTTGAACTAAACCAGATTGATATGGGATTAGATATTATTGCTTTAGAACTTAATTGTGCAATTACTGCCCTTGGTAGTTTGACCGGGGAAATTACAAGCGACGATGTTTTAGAAAAGATTTTTAGTGGATTTTGCGTAGGAAAATAAGGAAATATTATGGATTATGATGTAATAGTAATTGGTGGTGGACATGCCGGAATTGAAGCATGTTTGGCTACTAGTAGAATAGGGTTTAAAACTCTTTTGGTAACACAAAATATAGATGCGATAGGACGCCTTTCATGTAATCCCGCAATTGGTGGACTTGCAAAAGGAAATATAGTTAGAGAAGTTGATGCATTAGGTGGGGAAATGGCTCACTTAATAGATAATACTATGATTCAATATAGAATATTGAATAGGAGAAGAGGTCCAGCTGTTCAATCTCCTCGTGCTCAAGCAGATAAATTTGCTTATCACATGAGAGCAAAACATACTTTAGAATTACAAAGTAATCTTTCTATTTTTATGGATACTGTTGTTGATTTGATGATTGACCATGATAAAAATATTATCAATGGCGTAATCACGGAAAGAGGTCATAAAATATCTTCTAAAACTGTTGTTTTGACAACAGGTACCTTTATGGAAGGTAAAATTTTTATTGGTCAGTATGATGCTCCTTGCGGAAGACTTGGAGAAATTGCAGCAATTGGTTTGGGTACTGCCCTTAGAAAACACGGTTTTACACTTGGCAGAATGAAAACAGGAACTCCAGCTAGAGTTAGAAGATCTTCTATCGATTTTTCTAATTTAGAGTTACAACCGGGTGATGATCCAATGATGCCTTTTTCTTTTGACTATGAAACAATAGATAGACCATCTATTCCTTGTTATATCACATGGACAAATGAAAAAACACATTCAATAATTAAAAAATATATGCATTTATCCCCTCTTTACGGTGGTAAAATTGTTGGAAAAGGTCCTCGATATTGTCCTTCAATTGAAGATAAAGTTGTTAGATTCCCAGATAGAGAAAGACATCAAATTTTCATTGAACCAGAAGGCGCAGAAAGTGAAGAAATGTATTTAAACGGTCTTTCTTCATCTCTTCCTGAGTTTGTTCAAAATGAATTTATGAGAACATTAGAAGGGCTTGAAAACGTTGAAGTAATGAGACCTGCTTATGCTGTTGAATATGATTATATGGATCCTCTTCAATTACTACCATCCTTAGAAACTATTAAAATAAGTGGATTATTTGTTGCCGGACAAACTAATGGAACAAGTGGTTATGAAGAAGCTGCTTGCCAAGGTTTAATGGCAGGTATTAATGCAGCTCAAAAACTAAAAGGTGAAGACTCAATTGTTTTATCAAGAGCAGAGAGTTATACAGGTGTATTAATTGATGATTTAGTTACAAAAGGAACAAAAGAACCATATAGAATGTTTACTTCTCGTGCAGAATATAGACTTAATATGAGACATGATTCTTGTGATCAAAGATTAACAGAATTAGGTCATAAAGTTGGTCTTCAAAGCGAAGAAAAACTAGAAAGATTAAAAGATAAATTGCAAAAAATAGAGAGTGTAAAAGAATTATTAAAACAAAATTCTTATAATCAAAAAAATGCATTACAAGCCTTAAAAATGCCTGAAGTTGAAATTGATGAAATGATGGAGAAAATTCCAGATCTCTCTCTTTACAGTGAACCAATAAGATATCAAACTCAAATTGATGTTAAATACGAAGGTTATGTTTTAAAACAAGATAAAGAAGTTAAAAGATTTGCCAGTCTAGAATCAATTAGAATTGCAGATGATTTTGATTATGATAGTGTTAGTGGTATGAGTACTGAAGGTATTGAAAAATGTAAACAAATTAGACCTAGAAGTATTGGCCAAGCTAGTAGAATTAGTGGACTTAGAACAACAGACGTTGCTGTATTAATGGTTCATGTTAAAAAATGGAGAAGTAATAAATAGTGAAGTATGAAAATCTGTTGAGATCCTCATTAAAAGAAATTGATATCTCTTTAAATGACAATCAAATTAATCAAATATTAAGATATGTAAGTGAAATTGAATTATTTAATAAAGCTTATAAATTAGTTGGAGCAAGTGGAGAAGATATAATTACAAAACATATTTTAGATAGCTTAGCTGCAGTAAAAGAAATTGAAAAACATATTACAAATGATTCAATTATCTGTGATGTGGGTTCGGGGGCAGGCCTTCCAGGAATCCCTTTAGCAATATATTTTGAAAATAATAATTTTACTTTAATTGAAAGAATGAGTAGAAGAGTAAGTTTCTTAAATAATGCTATTATTGCTTTAAAGATAAATGATAGAGTTCATGTAGAAGAAAAAGATTTGAAAGATGTAAATAGAGTTTTTGATCTTGTAACATTTAGAGCTTTTCATCCTTTATTTGATATCATTGATGATATAGACAAAATCACAGATAAATCTTCAATAGTTTGTGCATATAAAGCTAAAAAAGAAAGTGTAGATGCTGAGATAGCTATTATGGAAGAAGATTGTAATAGCAAATGGAATGTAAATTATGTTGATTTAAATATACCATTCATTGATGCACCAAGAATGCTTTGCCTTTTAAATAAAAAATAATATTAATTTAAAATTAATGAGTTCTTTTTAGAGCTCATTTTTTATTTTTAAGATTTTTTTGTTACAATCGTTAATTAAAATGTAATTTTTGGTCGAAGAATTTGTCTATATATGATAAGATGAAAAAGAAAAAATACTAGGTGAGCTCGAAAGTGAGAAAAAAAGTAAAAAAGAAAAATCAAAAACCGATAGCGAAAAAATCTACTAAGAATAAAAAAGACAATAATCCTATTAAATTAAGAAGAGGAAAGTTTTCACTTGTCCTTGCAATATTATTTTTAATTTCTTCTTTGTCTTTATTTTCAGTTATTACAATTTCTTTACTTCAAAAACCAATACAACTAAGTCCAATCTCTACTTTAATAACTAATTATTTAATTAATTATATAAGTTTTGTAAAAGGGAATGTAATTTTCCTTTACCCTTCAGCTTTAATTATATTTGTTATTTCAATAATGCTATTTACATATAGAAAGAATAAACCATATTCATATATTAAAATGATAATATTTATTTTGTTCTCATTTAGTATGTATTTATTAACAACAAAAGCAACAAATTCACCATTTCCAACTTATTTAACAGATACAATATTCAGGGATAATCCAACTTCATCACAAATCTCTTTTAGAATATTATTAAGTTTTTTAATTGAGTTATGTTTATTTATTATTTTTAATCCTTTATGTGACTATTTAAATGAAAAACATATAAAAAGAATCACAAAGAAAAAAATCAAAGAAATAGAAAATAAAAAAAATGCTTCTCTTAAAACAACCAAAAGTGAAACACTTGAGGGTTCGCAATTAAAAGAAACTAATAATAATTCAGTTAAGTTAGAAAAGAGCGATTTAGGTGTTGTTTTTCCAAAACCAATAGATGTCCCTAATTTATCTTTTATTGATGATTCTGCTATCAATAATGATGTTGGCTCAATTAAAACCCCATTAAATATTGAAAAATATGAAGTTGATAAAAAGAAAGAAAATTCAAAAGAAGAAGAACTAATTAATTCCTTCAACTCAAACCACACAATTTCTCTTGAAACACTTAGAATAGCTAAGAAAAATGTTGAAGAGAAAATGAATAAGTTAAAGACTCCTGAACCAATAGTTAAAAAAGAATTCAAAAACTCTAACAATAATGAACCATTGAGTTTTTCTTCTATTCTTTCACAGAGAATTAAAGAAAATGAGAGTGATTTTAATTTTGAAGTATCAAGTGAAAAAAAAGAAGAAAGTAAAGCAGTAAAAGAATATCGAGAGAAAGAGATTGAAGATGCTCGTAAGAAAGTATCAAGTATTTATAATAGTAAAATAAGACATAATTCAGCTGTATTAAAAAAGAAAAATGAAGAAACAGAAAGAGATCCATTAAAGAATATTATGAGAAGTGGTCACTTAATTAGTGCAACTCAAAAGAACAATTCTTTAAATGATGAGATTGAAGAAATAGTTGAAAGACAAGAATATAAGCAATCGACTTCTAGCATAATTGATGAAATAAATCAAAGAGTAGCACTTCATAAAAACGAAGTGATAGATGATTTTTCAGATGTTGATTTTGGTGATGATGATAAAGGAGATAATGATCTCTCATCCTCATTAAGTTCTAATGGAGCTCCTTTAGCTAAAAAAGAAAGCGAAAACTATTACAATTATGCAAATTATAATAGTACTGCAAAAGCAGTAGGGGATGCTCAACTTGTTGATGAAAAAGAGATTGTGATGGTTAAAGAAGAAGAGCTAGAGGATTTACAATCTGCAGTTGCAGGCCTTAGTTCATCTTCCTTATTAAATCCAAATAAATATACTTACAAATTTCCCCCAATTTCTTTATTAAATGAGTATCCTCATACATCAAATATTATTGGTGAAGATACAAAATTACAAGCACAGATATTGATTGAGACTTTAGCACAATTTAAATATGATGTAGAGCTTAGAAATATTGTTCAAGGGCCAACAGTAACAATGTTTGAAATAGTTCCAGCCCCTGGCATTAAAGTAAATTCAATAACAAATTTACGTGATAATATTGCAATGAATTTAGCTGCAAAAAAAGTAAGAATCTTAGCTCCTATTCCAGGTCAAACTGCTGTTGGTGTTGAAATCCCTAATTTAAGAAGAGATAAGGTTGGATTTAAAGAAGTCTTAACTAGTGCAGTAACAGCTGATATGGCAGTGCCAATGACATTAGGAAGAACATTATATGGGGAATGTAAATCATTTGATGTTGCAACATCTCCCCATATGTTAATAGCTGGTTCTACAGGTTCAGGTAAAAGTGTATGTGTTAACTCTCTTATTTGTTCTATATTATATACTAGGTCTCCTAGAGATGTCAGACTAATAATGGTTGACCCTAAAGTCGTTGAGTTAACACTGTACAATGGAATACCTCATTTATTAACACCTGTAATAACAGAAACTAAACGTGCTTTAAAAGTACTTGATTTCTGTATTGATGAAATGGATAGAAGAAATAAAATGCTATCTAAAATGAGTGTTAGAAATATAAAAGGGTATAATAAGAAAATAAAAGAATTACATATTGCTCAAGAAAAAATGCCATATATTGTAGTAATTATTGATGAATTTGCATCTCTCATGAGTACAGCAGGAAAAGACTTGGATGAGAAAGTTTCTAGACTTACTGCAATGAGTAGAGCTGTAGGTATTCATTTGGTTTTTGCAACTCAAAGACCTTCTGTTGATGTAATTACTGGTGTAATTAAGAATAACTTGCCAACAAGAGTTGCTTTTGCTGTAACTTCAATACAAGATTCTAGAACAATAATTGGAACTACTGGAGCTGAAGATTTACTTGGAAAAGGAGATATGCTTTTTAGTGCAAACGGTAAAGCAGTCACTAGAATGCAAGGTGTTTTCCTTTCTGATGAAGAGGTTGAAAATATAGTAGAGTTTGCTAAAAAACAAGAAGAACCTGATTATATTGATGAATCCTATTTTGAAGACCCCTACGATGATAGTAGTGAAAGTGATTATGATTCAAATAATGATGATGATTTATGGGATGAAGCATTAAGAATAACTTATGAAAATAATGGAATTTCCGCATCCTTCTTGCAAAGGCGACTTAAAATTGGTTATAACAGAGCTGCAAGACTTGTTGAAGACATGGAAGAGCAAGGAATTGTTGGACCTCCAAATGGCAGCAAGCAAAGGGAATTATTAAGATATCAGGATTAAAGAAGGGTAAATATAATGTTCAAAGAACATGCAATTAAAAACAATGAAATTGTAAAAGTAGAAGATGCTGTAGTAAATATAACTTATAGAGAAGTCCAATTTAGTTTTTCAACATATGAATCTATTTCTATTGTAAATGGAAGAGCTGTATTTTTAGAAGACCACATCACAAGATTATTTAATTCATGTGTTGGTATAAAACTTCGTCACCCTTTTAGAAGAAGCGAAATAAAAAAAAGCATTATTGACTTAATAAAAGTAGATGATGTTGATAACGCTACTATGAGAATATTAATAATTGGTGGGCTAAACCCAGAATTGTTTATTACTTATACAAATAAAATAACATATCCTGATTGCTATTATGATGAAGGTGTTTTTGTAACCACTTATGAGGGAGAGAGACTTTTTCCAAAGTATAAAACTAGTAACCTCTTATTAAGTTATATTGCTTTAGAAGATGCAAAAAGCAAAGGAGCTTTTGAAGCTTTATTGGTTAACAGAGATGGCTTTTTATTAGAAGGAACAAGATCTAATTTTTATGGATTCAAAAATAATAAATTGTTTACTGCTAATAGTGAAGATGTTTTAGAAGGTATAACAAGGACAAGAATTCTTGAAGCTTGTGAAGATTTAGGAATTGAAATAATTTTAAGAGCTCCAATGCTAAAAGAAATAAGAACTGGAAAATTTGATGAAGTGTTTATTTCTTCAACTTCTATGGCAGCAATGCCAATTAGAAAAATAGATGAAGTAACCTTTGATTCAGACTTTTCAAGAACTTTAAAATTAATGAAAATTATTAGAGAAAAAGAACGTTTTGATAGTTGATGTGATATGAATCTCTTCTATTCTTGTAATAATACCTAATTTATATTATTCTTTGATTGATTTAAAGAAACAATTCCTAATTAAGGTGAAATATACATGAAATTTACAGAATTACCTTTTCATGAAAAGGTATTAAAGGGCATAGTAGACGCGGGCTTTAAAGAGTGCACAACAGTTCAAGAGAAAGTATTACCAATAAGTTTACAGAATAAAGATTTAATGGTTCAATCAAAGACTGGTTCTGGAAAGACTGCAGTTTATTTATTAACAATATTACAAAGAATAGCAATCGCATTAGATAATAATGAAGAAAAACCGAAAGCGTTAATTGTAGCTCCTACAAGAGAACTAGCTGTACAAATAAAGCAAGATGCAAAACTTTTAAGTAAAAATTTAAAATTAAAAATTGGTGTTTATTATGGTGGTGTCGGTTATGATAAACAAGAAGAAGCTTTAAAAGAATGCGATATTTTTGTTGGAACTCCAGGTCGATTATTAGATTTCCAGAAATCTAAAAAAATTAATTTTAAACAATTTGATTTCTTTGTTTTAGATGAAGCAGATAGAATGTTTGATATGGGATTCTATCCTGATGTTAAGAAAATGTTCTCCCTTCTAAAAGAAAAACAAGATATACAAACTATGCTTTTCTCAGCAACATTAAGTGTAAGAGTTAGAAATTTAGCTTGGTCTTATATGAATGAACCTGTAGAAATAGAGGTTGAACCCGAAGAAATTTGTGTTGAAAAGATAGATCAAGAATTATATCACGTAGCAAAAGATGAGAAATTTAAATTATTTTTATATCTAATGAATAGAGAAATGAGTGATAATGCACTTGTTTTTACAAATACCAAAGCAAAAGCTGTTGAAGTTGCAAAAAGACTTTCATTAAATGGTTATAGTGCTAAATATTTAATGGGAGACATGAGTCAATCAAAGAGATTAAGTACAATTGATAGAATGAAAGAGGGACATATTAAATTTTTGGTTGCAACAGATGTTGCAGCTAGAGGTCTTCAGATTGATGATTTACAATTAGTTATCAATTATGATATACCCGAAGATTTTGAAAGTTATGTTCATAGAATTGGCAGAACAGCTAGAGCAGGTAAAACAGGTAAAGCTATAACTTTAGCTTGTGAAGAGTATATTTATGGTCTTGAACCAATTGAAAAATATATTGGAATGAAAATACCATTAAAATGGGTTGAAGAAGATGCTCTTTTAAATATTGAAGACAAGAGTAAAGATTTAAAATTTAGAGATTTAGTAAGTGAAAAAGAATATGCTTCAAAGAGAAGTAAACTAAATAGTAATAATAATTATAAATCAAATAAAAGACCTACTTCACAAAGAAATACAAAACCCCCTGTTAAAAAAGCAAAAGTAAATACTAATAAATTTGATGATGCTAAAACACCTTATACTAAAACACCTTATGTTAAAAAACAATCATTTAATAAAAATAGAAAAACTTATAATGAAATACAACAACTTTCATTAGAAGAAAGATTGAATTATTATAAAGAACAGTATGGAAGTAATGAAATAGCTAAAAAAACAACTAAGGACAAAAAAGCTAATGCTCCATTACAGAAAGGACAGAAACCCGCTAAATTTGAAGCTCCTGTAAAAAAAGAATTAGTTAAGAAAACTTCAAATAAAGATATAAACAATAAAAAAGAAGAAAAAATTGGATTTCTTCAAAAGATTATTTCAAAATTGATAAAAAAATAGTCTTGTTTTATTTTATTAGATAGATTATTTGTTTTATTATATTAAAAAAGAGAATGGTGATAATTATGAAATATGTACATTATTTTTTTGTAGGATTATTTTTTGCAATAGTAGCTCTATTTGCTACAATTTTTTGTATAATTCCTGCTAATATTATTGGGTTGTTAGGTTTTAAGAAAACATATAAAAAAATGTATTGGAATTGGGCTCCTTTTTTGGCAAAAGTTCTTATATTTTTATTAAATTATAGAGTTCATATAAATGGTATTGAAAACCTACCAAAAGATACTACTAATGTATGCTATATTTCAAATCACCAAAGTTTGTTAGATATTTGTGCATATGTTGGAATCTTAAAACTTAAAGCTTCTCCTATTGCTAAGATAGAAGTATTAAAAGCTCCTTTTGTTGGTTCTTTTGCAAAAGGTGTTGGAACTATTTTATTAGATAGAAAGAGTCCGAAATCTTCTATAAAAGCTATTTTAGATGGTACTAAAGAATTGAAAGCAGGAAAGTCTGTTATTATTTTCCCAGAAGGTACTAGAAGCAAAGATTTAAAAATGAACGAAATGAAAGCTGGAAGTTATAAAATGGCTCTAAGAGCAGAAAGCACAATTGTTCCTTTAACTATTCAAGGTACTAGAAATGGATTTGAAGATAAGAAAGGCTTTCGTAAATATGATGTTAATATAACAATATTACCTGCAGTAAGTGCTAAAAATTTATCAAAAGAAGAACAAAAAGAACTTCCAATAAAAGTTTCTCAAGCTGTTAAAGATGCATATGAGAAATTACCACTTCCAAAGAAATAAAGATGTTAGCACTTGAAATTAATAACTTAAATTTTAAATATAAAAGTTGGACCGAGAAAAAGCTCGATAATATTTTTAATAATTTAAATTTAATAGTTAATGAAAAAGAAAAACTTCTACTTCTAGCAAATAGTGATGAAGGTAAAACCACCTTATCAAGATTAATATCAAGTTTATTAATTAAATTTATTCCAAGTGAAAGCTCAGGTTCAATTAAAATCTTTGGAAAAAATATTGATGAGGTAGAACCTTATCAATTACTAGATACTATTTGTTACGTTTCTCAAAATCCCATGGAAATGTTTGTTACAACTACTGTTGAAAACGAAATCGCATTTCCCTTTGAAACAATGGGTATAGATAGAAAAGAAATAATTAAAAAAGTTAATACTGCCCTACAAATTTGGGGCTTAGAAAGATATAGAGAAGTATCTCCCTCAGAATTATCTGGAGGAGAGAGGAAAAGATTGTTGCTTGCAATCACTTTTGCAATTAATTCAAAAATAATAATTCTTGATGAAGCTTTTGATGATTTAGATAGAGAATACAGGATATTATTAGCAAAAATTATTAAAGAAAGTAATAATACTTTTATAGTAATGAGTGCAAGATATTTGAAACAATTCGATAATTTATTTGATAACATTCTAATATTAGAAAATGGTGAAATTAGAAAAGAAATAAATTATAAAGAAAAATTTACTCATCAGGATATAAATAATTACTTAAAAAATTCTAGATTACTTAATGAAAAGAGGCTTAGAGAAGATAAAATATTAATTAACAAAGAAGAATTATTAATAAAGAATCTTGAAATAGAAAGAGTTAGAGAAAGTTCAAGAAAAAATAAGTTTAAATTACATTGTGATGAATTTTCAGTTAAAACAGGTCAAATAATTCGATTAGTTGGAAATAATGGAAGTGGCAAATCAACTCTGAGTAGAATAATATGTGGACTCGATAATCCTCTAGATGGGCAAATATTATTAAATGGAGAAAAAGTTAGTAATAACAAATTACAAACAAAAATAGCATATCTTTTCCAAAATCCAGATTTACAAATCTTTCTACCAACTGTTTACGGGGAACTCTCTTGGGGCTTAGAAAATGATTCAAAATTATCTTCGAAAGAGATAAAAAAAGTTGTTGAAAATTGTGCTACTTTGTTCAATCTTGAGTTAGACGAAACTCCTTCAACTATGAGTTTTGCACTAAGAAAATATCTGCAAGCTGCTGTCTACTATCTATTAGATAGACCTATTATCATTTTGGATGAAATAGATGGAGCAATGAGTTATGAAGCTGCATATTATATAATTGATAAATTGAGTGAAAAAGGAGCCGCTTTAATCATTATCACCCATGATGATGATTTTGCAAAAAGTATATGTGATAAAACTTATATCGCTGAAAATGGAATTATAAGGGAAGAGTTATGAGTAGTGCTACAATTTATAGTGAAGGAAGAGGTTTTATATATAAAATGGATCCTAGAGCTAAAGTTATTGCAACTTTATTAGCTTGTGTTTTTGTGTTTCTTCCAATATATTTCTCTGGATTAATCACCATTTGTGCTTTGATTATAATATTATCTTTTTATTCAGTTGGATTAAAAAATACTAATGGTATTTTTAAAGCAATACTACCAATGATCTTTTTAATGATAATTTTCTCACCCTTATATGAGAGAACTGGCAGACCTCTTATTTTCTATAATGGAAAAGTAATATTAACATATGAAGGTTTAATTCATAGCTTATCATTAAATTTTAGATTTATGACTATTACTTTTTCTTGTTCATTATTGTTTATATCTACTAAAATGAATGAGTTTATGTTGGCTTTACAATCATTCTTCATTCCTTATAAAACTTGTTTAACAATATCATTAGTCTTTAGAACTATTCCAACAATATTTGACGCATTTAATCAAATATCAGACTCTCATAGTTTAAGAAGATCTAATGAGAATAAGAAGAAAAAATTAAAGAATCTTCTACCAACACTTACAAGTGCATTAGTAGTTTCTTTAAAAACAATCCCATCTTTAGCCATGGGCCTTGAAGCTAGAGGTTATGGACTAAAAGTAAAAAGAACGAATTATCATGAGCTCCCTAAATATCAATATTTTATTATTGAGAGCATTGCTATATTAATATTTTTTGTGTTATTGTTACTCAAATTTAAAAAGTTCTGAGGTTTATTACGATGGAAAAGAGGAAATCTAATTCTGCATTAAGAACATCTTTAATCGCTGTTCTTACAGCTGTTGTTGTTGTTTTTACAATAATTATAAAAATACCAACACCAACTAAAGGTTATCTAAATTTATGTGATTTAGCTATTTGTTTTATAGCCTTTACATTTAGTCCTTTAACAGCATTTATTGCTGGTGGCCTTGGTACCGCGATTGCTGATATTATTTCAGGATATCCTCAATGGGCACCAATTTCTTTTGTTGTTCATGGCATTGAAGGATTAGTTGTTGCTCTAATAGTAAAAAGAAGTGTTCAAGAAATAAGTGATGGAGTAAAAGTTTCTCCACTAAAAGTAATAATTGCTATGATTGCTTGTATTATAATTGTTGCTGGTGGTTATTTTATTTTATCTGCAATATTTATGAGTTTAGGTTTCGCTGCCGCTGCAGCAGGAATCCCTGGTAATATTGCTCAATCTGGAATAGGTGTTGTTGCAGGATATGCTCTCTCTAGAGCAGTTGTAAAAGCTTATCCGCCAGTTCAAGGATTATTAAATTATTAATTAATAAATTTGCGTTAGAAAAATCTAACGCTTTTTTTAAAATTAAATATAAAACTAAGCATTTGTTTGTTGCAAAAATAATAAAAAAATACAACAATAACGATATAAAAAATCATGTAGGGAGTTGAGATGCAACGGGAAAAATCAGATTTGATAGTTGTTTTAGATTTTGGTGCACAATATAGCCAATTAATCGCTAGAAGAGTAAGAGAAATAGGTGTTTATTCTCAAATATTACCTTTTAATTGTAGTGTAGAAGAAATTACAGAATTAAATCCAAAAGGAATTATTTTTTCTGGAGGTCCTGCTTCTGTTTCAAAAGAAGGCTCACCTAGAGTAGATAATAAAATCTTTGATTTAGGATTACCAATTTTAGGAATATGTTATGGTCTTCAAGTAATGATGAAGCAAAATGGTGGAGAAGTATCTTGCCCATTAAAAAAAGAATATGGCCTTGCTAATATAGATATTATTAAAGAGTCTGTACTATTTAAAAAGATTAGTAACAAATCACAAGTTTGGATGAGTCATGGGGATTCTGTATCTGCTTTAGCTCCAGGATTTGAAATAATATCATCAACAGATAACTGCCCAATAACCGCTGTTGAAAATCTTGATAAGAAATTTTATGGAGTACAATTCCATCCTGAAGTTGTTCATTCTGTTGAAGGAACTCAATTATTAGAAAACTTTGTTATAGAAGTATGTGAATGTGATAAAACTTGGAGCATGACATCCTTTGTAGATCAAGCTATTGAAGAAATTAGAGAGAAAGTTGGAGATAAACAAGTTCTTTGTGGACTTTCTGGTGGTGTAGATTCTTCTGTTGCTGCAGTCTTAATTCATAAAGCTATTGGAGATCAATTAGTTTGTGTATTTGTTAATAATGGTCTTCTTAGAAAAGATGAAGCTGAAAATGTTCAAAAAATCTTTAGAGACAATTATTCAATAAGATTACAATATGCAGATGCTGAAAATGATTTCTTAGAAGCCTTAAAAGGTGTTAGTGAACCAGAAGCAAAGAGAAAAATAATTGGGAAATTATTTGTAGATACTTTCTATAGTGAAGCAAGAAAAGCTGGAGAAATATCTTTCTTGGCTCAAGGAACTTTGTACCCAGATGTTGTTGAATCTCAAAGTGCTTTTGGTGGTCCTTCTTCAACAATTAAATCTCATCATAATGTAGGTGGATTACCTGAAGATTTAAAATGGGATTTATTAGAACCATTAAGAAGTTTATTTAAAGATGAAGTTAGAGAATTAGGAAGAGAATTAGGTCTTCCAGAAAATATGGTAAATAGACATCCTTTCCCAGGTCCAGGCCTTGGAGTAAGATGTGTAGGTGAAATAACAAAAGAAAGACTTGATACACTTAGAGATGTTGATGCAATCTTTATTGAAGAGATTACTAAAGCAAATCTTTATGGTGAAATTTGGCAAGCTCTTGCTTGTTTACTTCCTGTAAAGAGTGTTGGAGTTCAAGGTGATGAGAGAACATATAGAGAAGTATGCTCATTAAGAGCAGTTACATCTGAAGATGCTATGACTGCTGATTGGTATCGAATGCCACCTGAAGTATTACAAAATGCAGCTTCTAGAATTTGTAATGAAGTTGCAGGCGTAAATAGAGTTCTTTATGATATAACCAGTAAACCACCTGGAACAATTGAGTGGGAATAGTAGAATAAATAGCATATAACTCCTTACATTGTAAGGAGTTATATGCTATTTAAAGCAGCAAGTGTAATATCAAGTGTGTAAGTTATTAAGTAAGCATCATACCTCCCACTAAAAAAGGCAAAGCTAATGAAGATAGAGAATTATCACATTTTTGCATGTGATAATTTTTGATAAATTAAATATAATTTATTTTTTTATCTAGACCAAGATTCTTCTACAGTTTTGTAATCAACGTTCCAGGGTAATAATTTTTCGTAATCCATTTTATTAGCTGGAGTGTCTAAATTTGAGCCAATTTCATCTAAAATATACTTAAAATATCTAGTTGGATTAATATTGTTTAAGATTGCACTCTGTGCAATTGTTGTATTTATTGCCCATGCTTTTGCTCCATTTTCATTTGAAGCAAAAAGACTATTATTTCGAGTTCTAATTATAGTGCTTCTAAATTGTCTCTCTTGAAAATTATTATCAGGAGTTAGAGCGCTATAATCTAAATAATTAATAATATTTTTATGCTGATTTATTAAATAATTTAGAGCTTTTTCTAATTTCTTTTCTGTAGAATGCTTTGTCTTTCTTTTTTCAGCATAATTAAGTAATTCCTTTAGAATAGGTTCTGTTTTATCTTTTCTTTCTTTAATAAATTGTTCTTCTGTTAAAGAACCATTATTGTATAGCTCTCTAGTACTTTTTTCATAAGCATATACTTTCATTATTAAAGCTAATATTCCAGCACAAGTTACAGCTCCAGCTGATCTAGGCTTCTTTTTGTAGATTGAATTTTGTAAATCTTTTATTTTCCTACGACCATGTGAAAGACAGCCTACCAAAATTAGACCTTTTAAATTGTTGCTAATCATTTCATTATTAAATTTATCAGCTACTTCTTGTCCATTCTCTACTTCAATCTCT
The DNA here is from genome assembly GCA_009930325.1 of Spirochaetia bacterium. Taxonomy (GTDB): domain Bacteria; phylum Spirochaetota; class Spirochaetia; order Sphaerochaetales; family Sphaerochaetaceae; genus Pleomorphochaeta. Next base: position 17,354 of record RZYO01000039.1, read on the forward strand.
TTAAGAATTCTTTCATTCTCTCTCTGTATTGCTTTTACATATACTTTGTATCCATCAACTTGTAGAGCTCCAGTAGTAGCACCTTCTAATAATTGAGTTGCAACTGCAGTACCTCTTGATATATTAAACATATAATACACCGCTTTGAAGTTGTTTGTATCACAAGATAAGCTCCACATATACCCTAATTTAGAACCTTCTTTATTTTTATTTTCATAATCAATTACTTTAAGTCGTGTTTCATCAGCATGAAAACAAGATTCTTTTAATATTTTTTCTCTTATTAATTCAGCAAAGAAAGATAATCTCTCTCCAACTCTCATAAAGTTTGAACATAGTAATTGATTATTAACTATTTCATGATTAGCCACTAGATTCATTTTCTTTGTAAGCAAGTGTAAAGGTTGCCCATAAATAACTTTATCAACAATAATACTAGAAAGAAATCTATTTGTTAACTTGCCATTCTTTATGAAATCATAAACTTTGGAATTATTAAAATTGTAATCATGCAAATTCCCATATTGATCTCTATAAATGTATGTTACTGTTTTTCTATTAATATTATGGGATTCTACATAATCTATTTGCATAGAAGTATCTATTCTCTCAAAGGTTAATTGTAGCTTTGGATTGTTTTCAAGAATTTTTTCTTTGTTATTAAATACAGTCTCTACTACATCAAGATGATCAAATACAGAGTTGTCTATACCACATGTTTTTACATTTGGCTGTCTTCCTCGTTTCTTAGATACTGTATCTCTTAATAAATCATCTTCACTAATTCCATCTGGAATATCGTCCTTCGAGGCAATAAACTTATTATTAGCAGCTTCTGCAATATCTTCATTAGAGATATCTTTAGAATCTACTTGGTAAGAGAATAACAGTTTTTTAAGTTCTTCTAAATCAGATTGCTTGAACTTTTCATTCTTTTTAGCCCAAAGATACATCTGGTTAACATTATATGAATCTTTAAGAGATTCGATAAATAGCTTTAATTTGTTGTTTTCTTCACTAATATCATAATATTTCTTTTCAGCTTCTGAGTATTTTTTACCAATAATATTTACTGATTTTTCAAGTTGTTTATTCTTAGCTTTTTCCTGTGCTAATTGTTTTTCTAATTTAGCTATTTTATCATCTTTATTCATAATATTAGTATACTATCAAAATGAGAAAAAATCAAGCTTTTTCGCACTTTATTTGATGTTTTTGCAAAAAAATACCTTCTAGAAAAGATGTAAAAGCTTTACTAAAAGGGATATTATTTATTGAATATTTAGATTAATTGTTTTGATAATTTATTTACTGTATTTCTTCTTTGAATCTCATTCTCTGAGATAGGATCTGACAATAAACTTATTAAATCTCTATAACAAGATAAGACAGACTCTTTTGAGCTATTTCTATTTGGCCATTTAAATCTACCTTCTACTTTTCTACTTATCATCCAGCTTCCACAACCTTGCCAAAAGACTAGTCTTATGTGATTATGACTTTTTGAACAAAAAGCAAATAGAGCTCCATTATGAAATTCTGATAAATTAATTGTTGCCGATATTGCAGTAAGAGTATCAATACCACATCTAAAATCATATGAGCCTAAATAAATAAAAATCTTTCTATCTTTCAATGTGCTTAAAAAATGGTTGTCATTATTATTCATGGATACCTACTTTTTCAACCTCCATTTTGGAAGGGTCTATTACAAAAGCTATTCTTTCTGATTCTGATGTTGCCTTAATTAGAGACTCTTTATTGTTGTTATTTAATATTGGTTGAATATTATCCTTTCTATTAAAATCTTTGATTCTAAAATTGTGCTCTTCTAAAGACTCTGCTAGCAATAATGCTAATTTATATATTTGAGAAGGATCATCATCACAAAGGTACATATTGCACATCGAATAATTTATTTTTTCATTATTAGAAAATTTAAATTCTCCGTCTCTAACCATTGCTTTAAAATTTCTAATCATACCAAGTTGATATTTATTTTTTAAATCATCTCTTATTTCTTTGAATGTTTTAGTTAAATCTATTTCAGATTGAATCTTCTTATCTGTCTTTTTGCATGATTGAATTTGATATTGTTTTTTCAAAGGTATTTTACCAGCAGCATTTTCATATAATTCAATCCATTCTATAAAATCCTCTAAATGAATTTTTTCTACTGAATATTCATTACAAAAATCTTCTGCAGTAATTTCTTCACTAATTGAATAAAATTTTTCCACCATATATTTACGATAATTTGTTAATTTAATGTTTTTTTTCATATATTAATAATATTTCACACTATTACTAATAAAAAGATGGGGCTGTATGATGCTTACGCACTTTTTTCATTTAAAGAGGTGGGGAGATTCCACTCTTGGAGTTTTCTCTTATTTAATATTTTTCTCATTTCAAAATTATCCTTAATCAAAATCATAGTCATATGCTATTGGATAATATCTATGTTTTCAATTTGCTATGAGATTTCGCTTACTACTGAAATTAATAAAACTATTGAATTAAAAATTATAAATGACACGATAATTGAAAATGAAGGATATCAAATCTTAGAACAAGGTCTTGAAGATACAGAGTATCTCGATTTTCAATTTTGGAGTACTCAAAAAAAAGGCTTTATACCTTTTTACATAGATGATTACTCTAGTATTGTTAAGTTAAAAAATAATATTACTTTATATGGCTCTTGGCAGAGTAAGAAAGGAGAAATTACTATTGAATTTGAATCTAATGGAGGTTTAGAAAGATATAATATAGATTATGATCGAACAATCGATTTCATTCCCCAAACTCCTTCAATGGAGCCAAAAAAAGATGGCTATGTTTTTGATGGATGGTATAAAGATAAATCACTATTAAATAAATATATATTTGAAACAACTAGAGAATATGAGAATTTTACATTATATGCTAAATGGAAACAAGTTGATTTCTTTGCTACCTATGTTACTAATTCAGAAGTTAATCTAGAAAAGCAAATTATACAGAATGGTCTAATACAAGAACCCCAAGAGATTATAATAAAAGGGGCATATATTGAAGGATGGTATAAAGATAAAAAATACAAAGAAAAATGGAATTTCAAAACTGACATTAGTAACTCAGATACAACATTATATTCTAAATGGATAAGCGTTGCTTCAACATCAGACTCTTCAAAATGGGTAGTAGATTCCATAAAAGATAGCTTTAGTGATAATACCGACTCAAATTATATAAAATACGAAGATACAATTAAAGGAACATATACTAGTAATGATATAAGTTATTCCCCAATTAGTTTAACTATTGAATCATACCAACCCTATTGGAATTCTACATATATTGGATTCATTTTTAATGCTAAAGATAGAGTTGAAAACGAAATTAATTTAATCAATCTATTTAAAGACTATTGTGATTGTAAAATTGAAATAAAAAGTGATGACAAGATATACAAAAGCTATTCTGTTTTAGATACAACTTCATTAAAAATAGAACTTTATGATAATCTTAACTTTAATATTTTTGAACCTATCTATCTTGAAAAACCAATAAAGATGGTGATAACTTTATTTGACTCAAACCAAAAAGCTGTAGCTAAAATTGAAATACCAGAATTTGATACGACTGGTTATGCAAACACTTTTAAAGAGCTTTAAAACTACGGTTAATAACATCTCTTAAGACTATCTAATATAAGAAAAGAGTTATTAAGATAAATAATAGACTACACAACAATACTAAATTTTTCTATCTAGTATTGTTGTTTTTGTTTGCCCTGCATGGGCAATATCTAGGCGGTGTAAGTCCGCTATGGGTTTGGCATTATCAAAAAATGATAAAACCATTAGTTGAAGGCAAGTGCAGTATCGTGAGATGTCTGTGTGAAGGAAGCCTAAGGCAAAACTCTGGGCCAACGAACAGAAATAGGATATAAGGCTAATTACGAGGACGAGTTTGCAAAAAGTGACAAAATCCAGCCAAAATATTGTAATTAGTAAATCCTGTGGCTATATGGAGTGAAGGATATTGTTCTTAACGGGGGAGAACTGTAATTAGTTTGGAAGCCTGCAATATTGGCAATGATAAGAACAATTGATGTAGAGATACATGAACATTAATTACAGTAGTCAGCAGAAGTCATAGTAGCAATAATAGAGAATTGTGAAGGACTGAACAACTAAATACTTTCAAATATGAAAGGCCACACCACA
>RZYO01000040.1 GCA_009930325.1 Spirochaetia bacterium
TGAGAGATATCAATGGGATATATGCAAAATGACTCCTAACCAATATAACAAGTATTTGAGAAAAGGACATTACATAATTCCAGGAAAAGGCAAAGCTAAGTTGCATAATTACAACTTTAACTTTTGGATAATGTGGTATACTAGATTAAGTAAAATTTAGTTTGTCTAAAAAGGGCAAACCAGTTCAAATATGTACTTTCATTTCTTTAAAATGTATTATTTTATATGTGGTTAAAGTATGGAGGTACATTGATTTATGAAAATTTTATTAGTTATTGATATGCAAAATGATTTTATAGATGGAGTACTTGGAACTGATGAAGCAATTAGTATTGTTAATAAAGTAGAGGATAGGGTTAAGAACTTTGATGGAATAGTATTGTTCACCCAAGACACTCATGATGAAAAATATTTAAAAACTCAAGAAGGGAAACACCTTCCAATACCTCATTGCATTAAAGAGACTAAAGGCTGGCAAATAAGTGATAAATTACAAAAATATATTAAAGAGAAACCTTTTTGTAAAGAAACCTTTGGTAGCTTAGAACTTCAAAAGTATTTAATAGATTTATCAAAAAAAGAAAAAATAGATAGTATTACTTTAATAGGTCTTTGTACTGATATTTGTGTTATTACAAATGCTCTATTACTGAAAGCTACTTTTGTTAATATACCTGTAATTGTTGAAGAAGAATTATGTGCTGGAGTTACTCCATCTAGTCATAAAAGAGCTCTTGATGCAATGCAAATGTGCCATATTGATATAATTTAAGATATTATTTGTTTTATTTATGTTGCATTTTTACTCTTTTAATACAATATTATTATAATATTGCAACAAAATATTTGATTAATAAGCTCTTTTGTTGCAAAAATACGTAAATTAATTAAATCCCCTTTGAAAAATATAAAAAATATATGTTATATTCAAAATAAATCTTTTCCATATTATTAGGGGCTTTTTATGAATCTTTTACCAATAAATGAAATAGCAAAAAAATTATATATCGATGAAAAATATATTGAGCAATATGGTCGATATAAAGCAAAAATTGATTCATCAATTAATAGTGAATTAGATAATAAAGAACCAGGCAAACTTGTCCTTGTAACATCGATTACACCCACTAAAGCGGGAGAAGGGAAAACAACAACAGCCATAGCCCTTACAGATGGAATGGCAAAAATTAATCAAAAAGCTCTCCTATGTTTAAGAGAGCCATCTCTTGGTCCAGTTTTTGGTTTAAAAGGTGGAGCAACAGGAGGCGGTATGGCTTCTATTGGTCCAAAAGATGATATTAATCTTCATTTTACTGGGGATCTTCACGCACTAACGTCTTCAATAAACTTAATTGCTGCAGTTTTAGATAATTCTATTTATCAAGGTAATTTATTGAATATAGATCCTCAAAGAGTAGTTTTTAAACGAGCAATAGATATAAATGATAGAACACTTAGGAACATTACGATTGGAAAAGGAAAATATAATGGAATTGAGAGAGAAGATCATTTTGAAATTACTGTAGCATCAGAATTAATGGCTATTTTATGTTTAGCGAAAGATGCAAAAGACTTTCACTTTCGACTTAAAAAAATAATTGTTGCTTATACGTATGATGAGAAAGCAATAACAGTTGCTGATTTAAAAGTATCAAATGCCGTAATGAAATTAATGAAGGAAGCCTTAAAACCTAATTTAGTTCAAACATATGAAAATAATCCAGTACTAGTTCATGGTGGTCCTTTTGCTAATATAGCGCATGGATGTAATTCTCTTATTGCAACAAAACTAGCAATGAAATTAGCTCCTATAACAATAACAGAAGCAGGCTTTGGTGCTGATTTAGGAGCAGAAAAATTCTTTGATATAGCTTGTAGAGAAGGGAATATAATCCCTTCAGGTGCTGTAGTAGTAGCAACTGTAAAAGCTTTAAAAATGCATGGTGGGGTTGATTATAAAGATCTTGAACAAGAGAATGTTGAAGCATTACTTAATGGAGTAGATAATCTAAAAGCTCATATTGAAAATGTAAAGAAATATAACATACCAATAGTAGTTGCTATTAATCATTTTAGTCATGATACACAAAGCGAAATCAATGCTTTGACTTCTTGGTGTGAAAATGAAGGTTATATTGTTTCCTTTTTAGATGGTTATTCAAAAGGCGGGGAAGGGACTATTGATTTAGCTACAAAAGTTGTGGATATGATAAATAAAGACAATTCGAAGTTTAAAGCAATCTATCAACTTAAAACTCCAATTAAAGATAAAATATCAACTATTGCTAAAACAATATATGGAGCTAGTAATGTTGAATATTTAGATAAAGCAAATGAGCAAATTAGTAAATATGAAAAAATGGGTTATAGTGATGCTTATATTTGTATAGCAAAAACACCTAATTCATTATCTGATAATCCAAAAATTCTTGGTGTTCCTAAAGATTTTACATTAACAGTAAGAGCTGTTAACTTATCTGCTGGTGCTAATTTTATTATTCCTTTAACAGGGACTGTAATGACAATGCCTGGGCTTCCTAAAATACCTGCAGCAATAAAAATGGAAGATGCATAAAGAGAGAATTAAAATTAGTTTTTTATAAAACTTTTTTTAAATAATTATTAAAGCAAAAAAGTGCAATGATAACAAAATAAGACAATCATTGCATTTTTTTATGCATTAATTAATATCATATTTCTATATACTGCAAGGAATATCTCCATAATAATTTCAATATAACATTTAAGGAGTTATAAAGTATGAAAAAAAGATTTTATTCATTTATTGCATTGATGTTGCTTTGTTCAATGTCTATGTTCGCACAAGGATCCACAGAAGCAAAAGCTACAAAGAGTGTAGCAGGTTTTGTTTGGTATAATTATGGTGATACCTTTATTACAGCCGCAAGAAACTCAGTAAATAAGGCTGCTGAAGGTGGAAATATTGAGATTTTATCAACCGATAGTCAATTTGATATTGCTGTTCAAGCAAATAACATAAACACATTATTCGCAAAGCAAGTAGATTATATTTGTATTAATAATATTAGTCCTAATGACAGTGATTCAATGATTGCAAAAGCAAAAGCTCAAGATATTCCAATTCTATTTATTAACTGTACAAGTCCTACAGAAGATGAATTGAATTCATATGATAAAGTATATCATATTTCTTCTGCTGCAGAACAATCAGGTTGGATTCAAGGAGATGCAGTATCTAAATATTGGAAAGCTAACCCAGCTACAGCTGATAGAAATGGTAATGGAAAACTTGATTATGTAATGCTTGTTGGAATGCAAGGTAACTATGATTCACAAATGAGAACAGATAAATCAATCGAAAGAGTAATTGAAAATGGTATTGAAGTAAATTGTTTATCTCAAATGTTATGTAACTGGCAAAGAGGTGAAGCTATGAACCAAGTAGCTTCTATATTAGCAGCTCAAGGAAATGATATTGATGCAATTTTTGCTAACAATGACGATATGGCATTAGGTGCAATCGAAGCATTAAAAGCTTCAGGTTATTTTAAAGGCGACAAATACATCCCAGTTGTTGGGGTTGATGCAACTAAAGTTGGTGTCAGTGCTATAGAAGAAGGAACATTGTTAGCAACTAGTTTAAATAATCCTGTAGCTTTAGGTAATACAATTTATGATGTTCTATCATTATTAGAACAAGGTAAAGCTGTTACTTCTGAATCAGTTGGAAAAACAATGACTGGTAAGCATATTTGGCTTGATTATGTAGCTATTACAAAAGATAACGTAGCAGACGCATCTTATTAATCACAGTTGAAAATAATATTATAGAAGCCCAATTGGGCTTCTATATATTGGGAGGTAAAAATGACTCCAATATTGGAGATTATTAATATAAGTAAAACTTTTCCAGGAGTAAGAGCTTTAGATCAAGTTTCAATGATAGTAGAAAAAGGGCAAATACATGCCGTAATGGGTGAAAATGGAGCAGGTAAATCAACTTTGATGAAATGTATTTTTGGTCTTTATAAACAAGATGAAGGAGAAATTTTATTAGAAGGGAACCCCTGTAATTTTACTCACCCCAAAGAAGCTCTTCATAGTGGAATATCTATGATTCATCAAGAACTTCAAAATATCCCAACACAAAGTGTAATGGAGAATATTTGGATTGGTAGAATCCCATATAAAGGTAAAAATAAACATTTTAGATGGGTTGATGAAGAAAAAATGTATCAAGATACTGTTAGTCTTTTTGAATCATTGGATTTAGATATTAATCCAAAAGCTATGCTAAAAGATTTAAGTGTTTCAACTTGTCAATTGATAGAAATTGCAAGATCCGTATCTTATAACTCAAAGTTAATAATTATGGATGAACCAACCTCATCTTTAACAGAGAGTGAATCGAAATTATTGTTTAACATTATTAAGAAGTTGGTTAAACAAGATGTATCAATTTTATATATTTCCCATAAATTAGAAGAAGTACTTGAATTATCACATCATGTAACTATTTTAAGAGATGGACAATTAATAGGTAATTTTGATACGAAAAAAATAGATTCTCAATTTTTAGTAAATAAAATGGTTGGTAGAAAAATTGTTGATAGGTTCCCCAAAAAAGATTCTAAGCAAAAATTAGGTGATGTTAGATTAAAGATAAGTGATTTTTCTTCTTTAGATAACAAATCCTTTAAAAATATATCTTTTGAAGTAAAACAAGGAGAAATCCTTGGTATTGGTGGATTAGTTGGTGCTGGAAGAACAGAGTTGATTGAATCAATTTTTGGACTACGAGCCATAAAAAGCGGAACGATTGAGATTGATGGAAAAGAGCTTAATATTAAATCTTCTAGAGATGCAATTAGAAATGGATTAACACTTCTTACTGAAGAAAGAGCTAAGACAGGTATTATTTCTAAAGCTTCAATATTAGATAACATGATGATAGTTAAACAAAGATATAAGATTAATGAATATCAAAAATTAAAAGTATTTTTAAATGATAAAAAAAGAAGAGAAGATACTAAAGCTTATGTTGATAGCTTATCAGTAAAAACACCAACTATTGATACTAATATAAGTAATCTATCTGGGGGAAATCAACAAAAAGTTCTTTTAGGTAGATGGTTAATGGTATCCCCAGAGATTTTAATTCTCGATGAACCAACAAGAGGTATTGATGTAGGTGCTAAATTTGAAATCTATTCAATTATGAGAGAACTTTCAGCACAAGGAAAAACAATAATTATGATAAGTAGTGAAATGCCAGAATTGATGGGTATGTCAGATAGAATTATGGTTATGTGTGAAGGACATCTTTCAGGGATAATTGATGGGCCTAGTGCAACAGAAGAAAAAATAATGCTACTAGCTAGTAGATATGAAGAAAAGGAATAAATAATAAAATGAGTTTATCAAATATAGATATAAAAAAAATATTAATAGAAAAGGCATTATTTATAGTTCTATTATTAATTTTAGGATTATTAATAATAATTGAACCTAAATTTTTCTCCTTGATTGTATTTAGAGATATTTTGATGCAAAGTTCTACAAGAATTATTATTGCTTTAGGTTGTATGTTTATTTTAATAGTTGCAGGTGCTGATTTAAGTGGTGGTCGTGTAGTAGGCCTTGCCGCAGTTATAGCTGGATCTCTTGCTCAAAGTGATACATTTTATAATAAATTCTTTCCCAATTTACCACAATTACCTGTTATTATCCCAGTTCTAATTGCTTTAGCTGCAGGTTTACTTTTTGGTTTAATAAATGGATTAATTGTTGCAAAATTAGAAGTACCACCTTTTATTGCAACTTTAGGTGTTGCTTTAGCTGTATATGGGTTTAATTGTTTATATTTTAACTTACCTCCCAATAATTCACAGCCACTTGGAGGATTTACAAAAAGTTTTTCTGCTTTAGGAGGAGGAACTTCATTTGGAATTCCTAATATTATGATTATTGCAGGATTGTGCTTAATAATAGTATATATTTTTCAAAAGAAGACTTGTTTAGGCAAAGAATTATTTGCAGTAGGTGGAAATTGTGAAGCAGCTAGAGTATCAGGAATAAATGTTGATAAAATTTTAATATTAGCTTACTCTTTAGCCGGGACATTATATGCCCTTGGTGGAGTATTAGAATCAGCTAGAACTGGAAGTGCTACAAGTACTTATGGAGCTGGCTATGAGATGGATGCAATTGCTTCTTGTGTTGTTGGGGGATGTTCTCTTTCCGGTGGTGTAGGCAGTGTTCCTGGATTGTTAGTTGGAGTATTAATATTTAATGTTATTAGTTACGGATTAACATTTATTGGAATTAGTCCATATTGGCAAAATGTTTTTAAAGGAATCATTATTGTTGGTGCTGTTGCAATTGATGTTAGAAAATATAAAAAATCAAAATAATGTAAAAATATTTTTTAAAATAAAAGGAGAGCTATTTATGAAAAATAGAAATATATTTATATATTTAATTATCTTACTTATAATTAGCTTTTCTTTTATAAGTTGTAGTAAATCTAAAGTTGATGATTCTGTTTTAAATGATGATATCTATAGAGTTACATGTATAATTCCACATAAAGATGATAAAGCTTATTGGTCTGTTATTGAACAAGGTATATTAGACGGTGCAAAAGATAATAATATAGATGTAAAAATTGTTTATCCTAGTCTAAATTATAATACAGATCAAATGTTAAAATTATTAAAAATGGCTATAGCCTCAAAGGTTAATTGTATAATAATTAGTGGCGTTGAGGTTGATAATTATTATTTAACAATTAAAGAAGCTGTAGATAATGATATTTTTGTAGTTCTAGTTGATACAGACATGATGGAATTAAAAGATGTTGTTTATGTTGGATCAAATAATGTAGAAGCTGGTGTTTTATATGCAAATAATATTGCTAAATTAAAAAATGGAAATGCAAATATTGGAATTATAAGTGGTGATTCTGTTTTTTATAATCTAACTAAAAGGCTTGAAGGAATAAAATCAGTCGTAGATAAATATGAAAATATGAATATTATAGATATAAAATATGATAAGTTCGATTATACCAATGTTGAAAATATATATAATCAATATCTAGCTAATAATGAAATTGATACAATTGTATGTTTAGAAGGTACTGGGGGGATGGCTTTAAATTCTTTACTAAATAAAGAACCAGAAAAAGATATTTATGTTTTTGATGATACTCCTCAAGCTTTAGAAGGTTTAAGTAACGGCTATTTTAAGGGTGTTTTAATTCAGCAAAAGTATATGATGGGATACAAAGTTGTAGATGAAATTAATTCGTATCGAAAGACAGGTAAATATATTTCTAGAAAAATATATACCGATACTTATTTTATAGAGGAATAAAGTGTTAAAAAATAAATATAAATCAATGGTGTATAAAATAAAACTAGCATTCTATTCTATTTCTATTTTTTTTGTTTTAACTCTGACCTTTAGTTTGTATGGATATAATAAGATTAGTAGTGGCTATAAAAATATAATTGATTTTCAAATTGAGCAAAATAATTATTTTTTAGAAATTGATGATCTTAATAATCAATTATCAAGTGGTTATATGTTCCAACAAATAAATAATTTCACAAAAATACAAGCCATAATTGATGAATTAAGATTTAAAAATAATCAATATAAAAATCGAACACCAATATCTCGTGATCAATTAGATTTTTATTTTTTAGTTGATACATATTTAGAGAGTTCATTAATTCTTTTAAATTCCCTTGAAGTTGATAGCAAAGATAGTTTAATTGAATTAGAAAAATTGCAAGATTTATATTCATTTATCAATGAAAGTTTTAAAAATTTATATAATCAAGAAATTGAGTTTATATCTATTGCACAAAATGAAATGGATAGATTTGCTAAAAATACTTTATTATTGAATATGGCACTATTATTATTTTTAATAGTTTTAGGACTAATAATTAATAGACAATTTAAAGATTCCTCAAATAAAATGTATGATTTAACAAAGTTTGCAAAATCAATAAAAAATAATCCTTATTCAAATGAAAAAATTGAAATTAATTCCAATGATGAACTTTCATTTTTTGCAACAGCGTTTAATGAAATGATTGAAACAATCCAATTTCAGATGAAAGAAAAAGAAGCAGCTTCTAAAATGAGAGAAGAGCTTAAAAATGTTGAGATTCAAAGGTTAAAAGTTACTAGTCAATTGAAAAGTAGTCAATTAAAATTATTACAATCCAGAGTAAATCCTCATTTTCTTTTTAATACTCTTAATATGATTAAATCAACTGCAATTAATGAGGATTTCACAAAAACCGCTCAATTAATTGAAGCAACTGCAGAATTATATAGGTATTATTTAAGCAGTCAAACTCATGATGTTACTTTAGAAAAAGAAATTGAAAACTTAAGAAATTATGCATTTATCCAAAAAAATAGGTTTGGTTCAAGAATTAGTTTTAATTATGTAATAGATGAAAATCTTTTATCTTTATCTATTCCTTCTATGGTATTACAACCATTAGTTGAGAACTCTATTGTTCATGGAATTAAAAAAATTGATGCAAATGGTATAATTAATATTGAAGTGAAAGAAGATAACAATAGATTACTATTAAGTGTAATTGATAATGGTATTGGATTTTCAAGAGATCAAATCTCCCAAATCATAAATAAATGTAAAGAAAATGAAATAAGTGATAATATAGGACTTAGAAATGTTTATCAAAGGTTAATGTATTATTTTAATGATGATGTAAAGTTATCAATTGAAAGTGATTGGGATACAACAACAGTTTCATTCTCGCTTCCTATTCTTAAGGAGGGCTATTAAACTATGCATACAATAGTTACCGCCGATGATGAAGATATTGCAAGAAAATCATTAGAGTTTCTTATAATGAGTGAAATTTATGATGTCCAATTAGTGGCATCCGCTCAAAATGGAGCTGAACTTATTTATATTGTTGAACAATATAAACCTGATTTAGCCATAGTAGATATAGATATGCCAATAATCAATGGAATTGAAGCTATTAAATTCTTATTAGAAAAAGGAACAAATACAAGATTTATTCTCTATACAGCATATGATGATTTTAATTTTATGCAACAAGCAATTGATTTAAAGATTAGTGGATATTTACTAAAATCTGATAAAAGAGAAAAAAGCATAAATAAGATAAAAAGCATAATTAATGATATTGATACAATGAATGAAAAACAGAAAAAGATCGATTCTTTATCTAAAATGGAAAAGAAAATGTTACCTATTCTTGAAAATGAAATCATGTATTCGATTTTCTTAGATACTCCAGCAATTGAAAGTTTTAATACTTGGTGTAATTTAAAGAAAGTAGTATTTAAGGGATATTATGTTATAAGTTTTGTTTCAACTTCAAATAAGCACAAGTTATTTCAGGAATTAATTAATTCAGAACAATTTAGTAAAAAAACTATTGAAGATAGCATAAGTAAATTTTGTCATTGTATATCAATGATTACAAAAAATAATGGATGTTTGATTATTGGAGTTCCAGAGAATTTAAATAAAGAAAGTGGGGAAGATTGGATAATTAAAATTATGGAAAGTTTTAATAATTATTGTATTAAAACTTACGGCTTAGATTTAATTATTGGGATTAGTGAATTATGTCCTTCTTTTTCGTTGATTATGAATTCTTATCATAATAGTCTAAAAATTCTTCAAAATGTTGTTAATAGTGGTATTTATTATAAGAAAAATGAAAATGAATTAGTAATTGAAACATATAAAGAAGATATTGCAAAAGAAATCTTAAATATATTAATAGTAGGTAATAAGATAAAATTAAGTGATTATTTAATAACCTTGGAGAATGATGATATTGATTCATTTTATAATTTGTATGAATTAATTTGTAAAATAGCTACAAATTTTCCCTCTATTTCAAATTCTTTGTTTTGTTCTTTGTTATCCAAAAAAAATAGATTAAAAAATCATGATAATTTTGATTCATTTAAGAAAAGTATATATGAAGTGTTTACAGCAAATTCAAACTTATGTGAACAAAATTCTAATCCATATGTTGATAGAGCAATAGAATATATAAAAAAGAACGCTTATGATAAAAATATTTGTTTGAATTTAGTAGCTGATGAAATAGGTATTAGTCCTTTTTATTTAAGTAGATTATTTAAAAATATTTTGGGTATTACTTTTATAAGTATGATAACAAATATAAGAATGGCTAAAGCAATTGAGCTTGTAAATACAAGAATTCAGGTTCAAGAAATTTCAAATTTAATTGGATATCCTAATACTACTTATTTTTGTAAAGTATTTAAGAAATATACTGGTAAATCTATTAGTGAATATCGACTTGAGAAACTTAATACAAATAAGGAATAGAAATGAATTACGAAAAATGTATTTTAAATTTAAGGCAACAAAAATTAAATGTTAAAACAGATTTATATAATATGTATATGAAATATATCCCTGAAACAAAAGAATTGGGGGTAGTGGACCCTCGTCAATTAAAAGCTTGTTCAAAAGATATGAAAAATAAGCCTTTAGTAATTAATGATAAAAGAAATATTACTGATTTGGAATTAAAAGCTATTAGAGATAGTTTTGGTTGTGAAAATATAGACTTAAGTAGTAATATCGAAACAATAAGAACAACCTTCAATAATGTAAAAGTTGAGCTATATAGAAAAAAAAATATTTCAGATAATAATCCAATAATTGTAAATATACATGGAGGTGGTTTTTTCGGTGGGTGTATTGATGTTGTAAGAAATTCATGTAAACTTTTAGCAGATAGATCATGTTCTACTGTTGTAAATATTGATTATGATTTAGCTCCTAATGCAAAATTTCCTACTGCCCTAGAACAATGTAATTCAGTTATTAAATATATATTCGAAAATAGTAAAGAATTAAAAGTAGATTCAGATAAATTAGTTGTTATGGGCGATAGTGCTGGAGGTAATCTAGCCGCTGCTTGTTGTTTGTCTGATAAAGAGAATAGTATAGCTTTACAAGTATTATTATATCCATTAATTGAATTGAAGGTTGAAGATAAGAATTGGAATGAATCATTATATTATTTAGAAGATAAATATAGTGAAGTTGGAAAAACATTAATTAATGGTATTAGAAACTTAAATGAAGTATGTATTTTTTCATATATTAATGATGAAAAGGAAATGAAAAATGAATTAGTTTCACCTATCTTAGCAAAAGATTATAGCTTATTCCCTATGACTTTATTGATTTCTCCTGAATTTGATTATTTGAGACTTCAAGCAGAATGCTTTGCAAAGAAATTAGAAGAAAATGGTATCGATACAATCCTTTATAGGTATCAAGGGATGGGACATGCCTTTTATGAACATTTAGGTGAATTCCCTCAAGCTGAAGATTGTATCAATGAAATAGCTGAAGCAATTATGTCATTATAATTTAATAATATGATAATAAATTGAGATTCTCAAATCAAATTATCTTTGTTTTCTGTGAATATTTATGACAGAAATAATGCAACAAAAAGTATATTTTTTGTTGCATTAATATTAATTAATTAAGTAATAAATTTTAGATAATTATATTAGGTCAGCTAGTTGCTTTCCTATTTCTATAATATCTATTCCTTTAGTAAATTCTAAGCAAGTTCCACTAGGGTATCTAGTTTTTTGCACCCATTTGTCAGGAATAGATTCTATTCCATATTTAGCTCCAAGAATAGCTCCTGCAACAGCTCCGATAGTATCAGCATCTCTTGCAAAATTTCCTGCTAATATAACTCCTTTTTTAAATGATGAATGTTCAAGTTTTAAGCAAGCAAAAGCTGCGGGAATAGCTTCTGCTGTAGTTGCCCAAGTGCTGGTTATTAATTCATCATGAAGAGGCATCCAGCAATCAATCATTTCTTTATCACTAACAATTTCCATTGCTTTATTCATTGAATAGTAAAGCCAACTTTCTTTTGGAATAACTGAAATAGATTTTTCGAATATTTCATCCCATGGAGCATCAACCATAGCTAAAGAGACTGCAACTGCTACAGCTTGAGCTCCCCAAATACCATCTCTAAAATGACTAATTTCTGCATCAATTTTAGCTAATTTTAGTGCTTTATCCTCTTGTCCTGCACAAACAATTCCAACTGGGGGAATTCTCATGGCAGTTCCATCACTCATATGAAAAGTATTAAATTTACCACTTTCTGGTGGTCTGAGTCCCTTTTTGAGGTTTTCAGCAGCTCTTATTTCGCTTTTACCACCTCTTTTAAATTCATCTTGAACAACAACATCTTCAAGCCAAGCATTTACAACATCTTCGCTTGTAAAATTACCTTTTGCATTGATTAATGTTTTAGCCGTAAGGAGTGCAAATTCAGTGTCATCAGTACTCCAAGCTGCCCCTGAGTTAAAATCAGTTGTAATCCCATAATTTACTCTATTAGAAGTCATTCTTGCAGCATCCCCAAAACTATCTCCAATAGCAAGTCCTGAAAGTGCACCACAGGCTCTACTTTCTCTAAGGTCTTTATTTTCTCTCAATTCTTTTACAGTATACATGACTTCTCCTATATTTCTTTTACATTTAATGTTTTAAATGATGTTCTTCCACCATCTTGCATTGATAATCCAATCATCCCATATTTGTATGAATTATCTTCACAAGTTAGTTCTAAATTGTTATCTATATATAATGAAATAATATTATCTTTACATTTGAATATTACATTGTATTCTTTTTCATTCTTAATTATATGTTTTTTCTCTTTGATTATTTCAAATTTCCCATTAACGGTTTTTCCAATTACTAATGAATTTTTATAAAATCCACCATAATAACCTCTTTGAGCTCCTTGAACTCTAAGAGCTAATAATGCACAATTTCCACTATCAATTCTAATTGTATTTGTTATTTCAATATCTTTAGCATAATAATTACCTGTAATAGCTTCAGCGTGTTCTAAGCACATGACCGTTAGGTAATTGTCTTCAATATCCCAAGCTCCATGATTTATAGAAAAAGGTGTAATTGTACTAAATTCTTTAGATTGTTTGCTCATATCTATTGAATAATTAGATTTACCTTTAATTTCAAAATCATCAAGATATAAGAATCCATAATCATAAGCTCTTATTCTTGAATTCGATTCAAGGCTTATTCCTATTTCATCACATACACATCCATTTAGATCAGGGATAGTATATTCAATTTTAGTCCAAACTTTTTCTTCTAGAGTAATACTTTTTAAAAAAATTAATTCTTTTGTATTACTATTTCTTATATATGGAGTAATTATAAAATCTGAAGCACCTGAAAATTTATCACTGTATATATACATACTTACAGTTTGACCACTATAAGCTGTTGGGGAGAATGCAGGAGAATATCTCTCATCATCAAAGTCTTCTCTTCGATAAAAGGGTTTATAATATATTCTACTGGCTTCACCTCTTTTCATTCGGTCATATGTAATTCTAAGACTTGATTTACCACTATGAGAGTATTCACTTGAATTATTTATCTGTGTTTGATTTGTGTTAGAGACTCTAAATCCATGAGTAGATCCTGGTAGTTCAAAATCAAAATGAATATTGCCTTTAATAGTTTCAATTTCTTTTGGAACTTCTTCTTTTTTTAGTTTATAAGCCCAACATACTAACTCTTTTACATATGTTGGTATATCTAAAATATTTAAATATCCACTTATACCACTTAATACTATAAAGTCGTTGATTGGTTTTCTATAACACTTTTTGATTGCATCTAAGCCATCTTTAACACCCATAATCGATCCAACATTCCCAGCGTTACAATCAGTGTCCCATCCTGCCATTGTTGCTATTTCAATAGCTCTATTTATTTCTTTTCCATAAAGCATTGCCATAATACAAACCCCTGCGTTTGGAATAATATGGCAGACTCCTTTGTATTTATCATACCCGAAGTTTTCTTGAAGATATGCTAAACACTCTCTCCAATTATTACTATGGTTATTATAGAAGTTTATTACAGCATTAGTAACTTTTGCATAGATTGAGGTTTTTGGAATAAATTCTAAACCTGTATTAATGATTTCAAATATATCATCACATACATAAGCTTTTGCAATACAAGCTGCTATAAAACTAGCTCCATAAAGGCCTTCTCCATCATGAGATACACTTGCAGCAGTAGTAGCATATTCACTTGCTTTTTTTGGATTCCCTGGCCAAACAAATCCCCAAGTGTCAATAAATATTTGACCACCTATCTGCTGAGCTCTTATAATTCCATTTGTTTCTATACTTCCACTCTTTGGAGGATTAATACCATTTTTTAAATTAAGATAAGCAGTATGTTCTGTGGATACTCCATAGCCGCCCCACCAAAACATTCCAATTCCTTCTCTAGAATAATTAAGCCAAGTTTGAGCTACATCACAAGCTTTTAAGTTTTTTGTATAATCACCATCATCTAGAGCTCTAAGAAAATATACAGGGCCATTAACATCATCATCAGCCGCAAAATTCTTAAAATTTTTTACATAATCTGTGATATCACCATAAGCTCTTTCAATTCTATCTGATGTCCAAACTGTTGGTTCAACTGGGGCTCCTAACCTTATTCCTATATTCATTGCAAGAAAACCTGCATAGGTTTTATCAATTAGTTTTTCTTTAATCAATTCCATATTAATCCTCAAATCTTCCTACCTAATTCTTTTTATTAGAACTAGATAGGAATTATGTAATTAATAATTATTTTTTATTATAATTATTGTTTTTGTGTTTTTATTATTTTAAAACAGTAGCTAAATATTCACTGATTTTTGTTCCACCAGCATTATTCCATTTTGTAACAAATTCATCAAAACTATCTATGCTCTTTTCTCCTCTAATAATTGCAGTTGAATATTCTGTGTATAGTTTTTCCATTGAATCTTTAAGTGGTAATAAATCTTCTGGAAGAATTGCATTAATATCAGCAGCATAATATTCATTCATCATATCTAATGATTTTAGTCCTGGAGCACTCATTACTTCGCCTTTAATTTTTGATGTATCTAAGCCATTAAGTGTGTCCCAGAAACGAGCCCACCATTGTGGGAAATTAGCTGTTAATTCAATAGTTCCATCAGCTTTAGTTACATGATGAATTCCTTCAATTCCTAATTTATCAATTACTCTACCATCTGATGATGCCATGAAATCTAATACAGCAAATGCAGCATCTTTCACTTCACTATCGCTGTTAATGCCAAATCCACGACTTTCTTTTGTTACATCAACACTAATATAAGCTTGATCTACACCTTTTGCTGGTGGTAATACGATTAATTGAGAAGCTTCTCCATTTGTTTGAACCATTTTATTATTGTAGATATTAATTACAGCACCAGCTGTACCACATATCATTGCTGATTCGCCTTCATAGAATGCCTTTTCTTTTGTGTCCCATTTTTTAGTAATATAGTTATTGTCGAAAAGACCATCTTTATAAAGTTTTGCATAGAATGCTAATTTGTTTTTTTCAGCATCTGTTGCTTTTGAATAAACCCATTTTCCGTTTTCTTTTGTAATAGTTGTTGAAACTCCAAATGCATGATTAAATACTGAATCTAATTTAAGAATTGTTCCATCTGTTGTTAATGGCCATTCACATAATCCTTTATCTTTAATTTCTTTTAAGAAATTATAGTAATTATCAGGAGTAGGGTTATCCATTAATGCTTTTGATGATGTTAATTGGTTGAACCAATCTGATCTTACAACAGGAACACTTACGCGAGGGGGGGCTAACCATAATAGATATGGGTAGTTTTTAATTTTTTCAGTATTATGTGGATCCATGATGTTTTTAACATTCTTTGAAGCTGCAATATAAGGAGATAAATCTTCTAATAACCCTTCTTGTGCTATTGGTAAATCACCACCTTGGAAATAAATTAAATCAGGAGTTATTTGTCCAGTTCTAAATGCAATAGGTACTACGGTTCCATAAGAACCTGAAGGAGCATTAAGTATTTCTAACTTAATATATTTTCCTTCTTTAGCTAATCCTTCTTCAATTGCTTTTACCATTTCTGGATTTCCTGCATCTTCTGGATTTACATCTTTACATAGATATGTAACGGTTACGGGATTTTCTTTTGTACCATAAACGCTGGTACTACTTTCTTTTGTTGTTTCTTTAGCACCACTTGCAAATGCAAAATTCATTGCAATTGTAAGGACCATAAGGGCAACACTTAATCTTTTATTCATAAAACTTCCTCCATTTTGTTTTATTCTTTTATTGATCCAGCTAAAGCATCTTTAGTGTAGAACTTTAGTACTACTGGATAAATTACTAATATTGGGATGATTGCAACTATTATTGTTGCAGCTTTGAGTGCGTTGTAATCGACTCTTGCAAAGTCATTGTAATTGAATACGTTTTGTTGACCGATTAATGATACGGTATCTCCTAAGACAACAAATTGTCTAAGTATTACCTGAAGAACTGTGTCTTTTTGATTTAATATATAGATACTTGCTTTAAAATATTCATTCCATCTAATTACTGAATAAAACATTGTAATTGTTGCAATCCCAGCTGATGATAACGGGATAATTATTTTAGTTAACAAATTTATATGATTTAACCCATCAATTGTACCAGCTTCAATTATGTCTTTAGGGACTGCTTCAAAGTATCGCATCATTATTACAAGGTAATATACATTTACACAAGTAATTAATATTACTGACCATCTTGAGCCCATTAGTCCTAGAGATTGAACGACTAAGTATTCTGGAACTAATCCAGGATCAAATAGCATCATAAATATTAAGAATATCATTATTGGTTTCTTTAGTGTTAAGTTTGGTCTTGTTAATGCATAAGCTGCAAGACTTGTAAGAGATATATTAATTAATGTTCCTATTACTGTTATATAAATTGAATTAAATACACTTCTCATAAGTACAGGATGATTAAATACTATTCTATAGTTAATTAAATCAAAATCTTTGGGTATCACTCTAATTCCACTCATTAAAACAGAAGCTTCAGGAGAAGAAAGGGATACTGCCAATATATTTAATAGAGGTACGAGCATTGTAAGTGATAAAAATATTAAAATTAGAGTTAAAAAGATTTGTTTTATAGAAAACATTTTTTTTAATTTCATTTTACCAAACCCCCTTTCCAGTTAATTTTTTAGAAGTGAAATGAGTAAATAATACTAAGAAAACACCGACAACACCTTTTATCAAGCTAACTGCTGTTGCTAATGAATATTGACCAGATTGAATACCTATTCGATATATGTATGTATCTAAAATATCAATTGAAGAGAGAACTGCATCATTTGAAAAGTTTAGAACTTGGTCAAATCCTGCATTTAAGAAGAACCCGAGATTTAATATAAACATTGTCACCATTGGTATAATTAAGGCTGGATAAATTATATTTTTAATTATTTGCCATCTTGATGCTCCATCAATTTCAGCGGCTTCATAAAGAGAAGGATTTATTGCAATAATTGCAGTAAAATAAATAATTGAATCCCAACCTAAACTTCTCCAACCTTCACAAAAATATAAAACCCATTTAATCCAAGCTTTATTTGTCATGAAATCAATTGATTTTTCCATTCCCAATTTAACTAATATTTCATTAACTCCACCGTTTACAGAAAGCATCGAAATCCAAATACCTGCTATTACTATCCAAGAGAGGAAGTGAGGTAAATAAGATATAACTTGAACTATTTTTCTAGTATTTCTGCATCTAATTTCATTTAATAGAATTGCAAACATAGGAAAAGCTGGGAATAGTAATATATATTTCATAAAACTAATAACTAAAGTATTTTTTAATATTTGAATGAAATCTGGAGATGCAAAAATCATTTTAAAATATTTTAGTCCAACAAAAGTCCATGGTGATCTAGAACTATATTTAAAAAAAGCTAATCTCATATTAAATATGGGAAACACTCTAAAGAAGATAAAATAAAGAATAGTAGGTAATATCATTAGATATAGAACCTTTTCACTTTTTAATTTGTGAAATAAAATTTTATTTTTTTCTTTTCTATTAATTTTATTCATCCATAGTCCTCTATTCAATTAAAATATTTAATAAGGGAGCATGTTGTTGAGCCCCATATACATCTCTATCAAAACTAGTTCCGCTTGATATTTTTCTATTCATTGTTACTTTTATTCCAAGAGCTCTATCAAAAAAAACTATTGCTGTAATATCTTTTGAATCTAAGTTATAAAGTTTTGAGATATTTTCTTTTGTAAATATGTTTGAGTTAATAACCCTTTTATAATTGTTAATATCATCAAATAAAATATCTAGTGTGATTTGAAATGGACCACTATTTTTACTTCTTAGCACTTTTGCTAAATCTTTTAATAATACACTCATTTTTTAGTACTCCTTATTTCTACAGGGAAAAGAATTGAAGGATCATTTACTTTCATTAAATGGTAAACAGAAAATTCATAAACAGCACCAAATTCAACATCACTAGGGGCAAAAGGAAAGGCTAAATTACCAGCAGTTGATTTCCTTCCTTCATAGCCATAGTGCATAAAAGTAGATCTAAGGGATGCACATATAGCAGAGGCCAACTCTTGTGTATTAGCTACAACTTCAAATAGAATTCCTAATTCATGAGATATGGATGTGTTAGTTTCTAAATCTCCCATAACTCCATTTTTCCCATAATTGTAAAATCCAATTTTATATTTACTTTTATCTATTTCACTGTATTGTGTTACTACGCTTTCTTTTACTAATTCTTCAACTTCTTCTATTTTTTCAATTAATAAAGGATCGCGTACTCCAGCAATTACAAAAGTCCTATAAGCAACTTTTCTTGCACCTTCAAGTTTAATCATATAAGGATTTGTATTTTCTAGTTTACTACCACTTACTCTTACTGTGTTATCATCAATTTGTGTAAATTCACACATACTTAAATCTTGAATGATTCCAGGGCCATGAAGTAAATAGGGATGATCTTTTTCATAAAAAGTATGAGCTGCTACACTAGTAGTACTACATTTTCTATTTTCATTGGTACTAAATACATCAAAGTAACTATTGTGTAATTCCCCCATCATGCAATCTTTCGTTGTTCCAGGGTCACAGCAAAGTGCTCCACATTCTAAAATTTTCCCAAGGTGATAAGAGAGTGCACTATCGAATCCTTTATAAATACCAAAGGCTGCGAAAATTGCGGGGTCATATGCTCTTCCACAAACAATTATCTGTGCGTCTGTTTTTAATGCTTCTATAATTGGTTCGACACCCATTTGAGCTACAACACCAGTAGTATTATCTAATATTTCTTTGGTTAAAGAAGGAACATTTTCTCCTAGTGGTTCAATTTCATCATTATTTATTTCATTAATAATTAACTCTTTATCAATATCTGCCCAAACAACAGCCTGTTTTATATGAAATAAATTGTTTTCTCTAATTATTTCATCGATAATATTAAGAGTCCAATTTACATGAGCTTTAGCGCCACTTCCTCCACTTGAACCGATTATTAAAGGTATATTTAATTTATTTGCCCCAATAATTAATCTCTTTAAATCTTTTTTACAAGCTGTTTTACTTACAATTGCAACATTAGCACCTAATTTATGAGGGCCTGCATCGGTTGAGCCTGCATCAACTATTATTGCATCAGGCTTCATTTCTATGCCTCTTTCAAAGGAGTTGGTTGGGAATCCATAACCTAAGATTCCACAAGGTGATAATATTTTTATTGATTTATCCATTTTTTATTTCATTTCTCCATTAATTTTTTCAACGGTTTCTCTTATCACTAAATTGACAGGAAGTTTGTAGTTTCTCTCAACATTTTCTTTTTCAATTACTTTAATAATTACCTCAGCTGCCTTTTCTCCAACTTCTCTTTTTGGTTTTGCTATTGTTGTTAATGGAGGGTAAATGATTGAAGAAATTGGAATATCATCAACACCAATGATTGATAAATCGTTTGGAATATTAATATTTAGTTTTCTGCATTCATTTATCATTCCAACTGCAATTAAATCATTACCAGCAAGAATAGCAGTAGGTGGGTTTTTCATTTTTGAAATAATTGAGGCAAGGGTTTTTCCACCTTCCATGCTATAATCGACTGAAAAATAATAATCCTTATTAAAATAGATGTTGTGCGAGTCTAAAAAATTATGATAAACACTTAGTTTATTTTGATGTGATAAGCCACCTACTGTATCAGTATGTGATGCAACAACACCAATCTTTTTATGGCCATTGCTATAAAGATATTCTAAAGCTTCATTGAAACCTTCAAGTGTATTTGAACCAACTCGGGGGAAGTGTGATTCTAAATAAGCATTACCTAATAACACAATGGGTAAATCAATTTTATTTAGGAGGGAAGTGAGGGATGAGGATGTGTTTATTAATATTCCATCAACCCCTTTACTAAGTGCTAATTCTAAATATTTAGAGTATTTGTCCTTATTCCAATCTGTATTTACTAATATTAAGCTATAGCCATGTTTTTCTAAATAATCTTGAGCTCCTCGTGCAACTTCTGCCCAGAAATTGTTTGTAATATCTGGAATGATTAATAGAATAGTTTTTGTTTTATTTGTTCTTAGAGAAGAGGCAAGGGAATTTTTAACATAACCTAATTCTTTAGCTGCTTGTTCAACTTTTGCTTTAGTTTTATCACTTACACCATAGGAGTCACCTGATAAAACTCTGCTTACAGTGCTTTTTGATACTTTAGCTAATTTTGCAACATCTAATATAGAATACATAAAACAACCCTTTTATAAATAGAATTTTGGGAACGTTCCCAAAAATTATTATACCACAACTTTCCTAATTTGCAAGAAATAAATTTTGTTTAGTAATTTGGTATGGTAGGGTCAATAAAAAAAATTGAGTTATTTTTTTAAGTAGTTTATTCACATATTTATATTTTTTAGTTAATAAATTTATTAATTATTTTTATATTCTTTTGTAGTTAACCCTTCAATTTTTTTAAAAACTTTACAAAAATATCTTGGGGAAGAGAATCCTAATTTATCAGAAATTTCTGATACTTTTAATTCGTCTTGTTTTAATAGCTTTTTTGCAATTTCTAATTTTCGTTTATTTACATATTGATTGAATCCAACATTTAATTCTTCTTTAAATAATCTGCTTAAATGTTCACAACTTATATTTAATTTATTTGCTATTTCATCTAGATATATAGGGCAATATATATTTTCTTCAATTATTTTCAAGGTTTGAATAATATTCTGGTTCTTACATTTCTCTTCGATGGAATTATTATCACTAGTAATATAGTTAAATAATTGAGATAGATTAACTTTTGTTTCTTCAAAATTGAAACAATTTTTTAAATTATCTAATACAATATCTATATTTAGAAAATTGTTTGAAAATATATTATGTTTTTTATATCTTGAATGTACAATTGAAGTGCAACAAGGGTTAGAAAGGTAAAAATGGCTCATATTGAAACAAGGTGTATAATAGAGATTGCAAGATCCTAAAAATACA
>RZYO01000170.1 GCA_009930325.1 Spirochaetia bacterium
GTATCCCAGCCTCCTTTAAGAGCATTTTTCATATAATAATCCTGCGCAGGATAATTCGCATCGTCTAATACAATATTCTTATATGGAGATTGTATCAGAAGATTGATTATCTTTGCTATAGTAGGAGCATCATTTGTAATAATCCTATTTCCCTTCGCAATATTATCAATTGTAGTAATAACATATTTATTAGCACCTCCTCTAAAAGGTAACGGTTTATTTACACAACTTATCAAATAAGTTTCTTTAGGATTTAATCCTTTTAGTCCTAATTCGGGGACTTCTCCTATACTGGTAGTTTTTCCGAAGCCAGTCCTTCCAAGTAATAATACTTTCATTTCTTTTTATTAAAATTAAACTTATTAAACTATCCGAAACTTTTTCTAAAGATTCTACTAGTTTATATACTTTTTCCATATTAATTTTGTCGTTGGGTAACGGTAATTCTTTAAAATAATTTACAGCCCCATCGAAATAAAGAGGACATACATTTCCTCCGCCGCCTTGCCTTCCCGCAATTATTTCTAAAAATCTAATATTATCTTTCATTTTAGTAATATCATAATCTTCATAATCTCGTATACCATATCTATAAGGACTATATAATCCTAAAATTAGATTAGCATCCCTAGCTGTAGTTTTATTCTCTGCTAAACCATCTACAGTAGGTTTTAATCGATTGAGTTTAAAATTCTCTATACTTTCCTGAGCTTGCGCTTGCTGTTGAATAGCTACGATAGTATAAGAATATCTATTTCGTAATTTTACAAAATAATCGGATGATAATTTACTTATAGATTCTCGTAGAGACATACCTTTTTCTTGGGATATTAGGGATATATGGTCTAAAATTACTATCCTATATTCATTAGGGTTATCAGGTTCATAACGATCAAATACTTCTTTTTCAAAAGTTTCTTTAGTTTTATTATCTGTAAAATTAATTGTTTTATTATAAATTTTACCAGAATTTTTAGCCAAATCCTCTAAAAATATATTAATACCTGTTGGATGTCTGGGAGAATCTAAGAAAGTTACATGATTTTCAAAAAATTCTAAAATTTCCTTATATAAAGAAGACTCCAATATATGTATAACCTTCTCAGGTAAAGGGCGTTCTTCGTTAGTACTAAGTAAATCTATAGTAGAAACCCTTATCTTACCTTCACTTATTACATATAGGAGAAAACATATAGCTTGCGCCATTTTTTCTTCTACACTCATCTCTAGGGTAAAATAAATTATTTTTAAAGCTAATTTATCTTTATTCCTAAATGCATATAATAAAGGGCTATACATAAACATCCAGTCCCCTTGTTGAGTTTTACCAATTTTTTGATTAGCTGTAACTATATAATATTTACCACGTTCAACTCCGGGAAAGAATTTCTTAAATCTAGGTAAATCTACAGGGATACAGTTAATGTCTCCATTAATTACCCTATCTCTCCTTTCCTTTATATTTTGTATTACTCTTTCATAAATTTTCATATTATATTACTTGTCCAATCTTCTTTTTCTTGGATATTAAAAGAATCTATATTTTCTATAAAAGAAGCTAATGCACTACCCCCATCTTTTTCTATAAAATATTTTAATAATTGCATATAGGTAGTATTTCCTTTAAAACTTTTTACATAATTTTCCGTAGCCTTAATAATAACATCTTCCTTAGTTTTAGGGTATTTATTAAAAAAAGTTTTAAGCTTCGCATTAATTTCATTTACAGTACCCCTCCAATAGTAAGCAGTAGTGCCTTTCCTACCTTGCGGGAATATTTCTTGCAATTTTCTAGCAAGTTCTGTATAATCTTTTTTAGGAATAGTTTTTTGGCACATTATAGTATTAATTAAATCTCTACCCAAAGGAGTAGGTTCTAATTGATTATTAATAGTCCTGAAACATAATCCCTTCTTTATTAAATTTGTTGTAATAATATTAATATTCTCTTCATTAAAGAAATCTGTATTATTCATTAAAAACAAACTTAATAATTCTTCTACAGTATAATCCGTAGAATTAATTAGTTCTGTATCAATTACATATATCATAAATATATTAAATTCATTTCCATATTAGTTCCATTTAAGGCAGTTTCCATATACTTTTCATCCTGTGTATTTAAAAAATACAGTACATGTATTTCAGGATCTGTTAAATTTCTCAAAACCCGTCCACTTTTTTGAATAAAGCTTCTTTCTTGGTCATCTAATTGAGATATTATAACAGCCTCAATATTAGGTATATTAACGCCTTCTTTTAACATACCTACTGCAAATAATTGCTTTGTAGTACCATTAATATAATTATTTAATACTATATTCTTCTCGCTTTTTTTCATTTTAGAATGAATAGCCACACCATTCATTGTTAAAGCTTGTTCTATTGAACCGCAAAAACATAATATTTTTTTATCTCCTATAGATTTAATAACTTTTTTAATATAATCTGTTTTTAAAGAAGATAAATATCTTTTTCGTTCGCTACCTAGCATTAACCATTTTCTTTTCATAAATTCTACCCTACTTTCTAAATAGTTTAATTTATAAATATTCATTTGATTAGTTAAATATTCATATTTTTCTGCCTCAGTAGCTCTAATTTCTAAACTTATATCTTTTCTTCTGATATAAATAGGTAATTGAGAATAATCTATTTTAAAAACTGAAGTAGGTTTACCTTTTTTATAAAAAATAAGTTGATCACGAGATGTATTATTTAATTGAAGAGGATATAAAAATAATAATGGAGGTGTTAATATACCTTCTTTAGTAGCTTTACTTAAAGATACTTTATTTATATAAGCAGGCCCCCATATACTTTTTATTAAATCAATCTCTTCGTAGGAAAGGGTAGCACTTAATGATACTACTTTTTTAGCAGTAATAGTAAGTAGTTTGTATACCCTATTATCTGTTAAATGATGCGCTTCGTCACATACTAATAAGTCATACTTTTTACCTTCATACTTATGTAAGGATTGGTAACATATTATTTCTGTAGATTCTAAAAAAGATGCTTTATTGTGTTTAATATATTCAGCTTTCCAATTTTCTATATGAGCTTGTTCTGATACACATATTAAAGTAGAAGTAGCTTTAATCTTTTCTTGAATGGATATTGCTGCAAAAGATTTGCCTACTCCGGTAGCCCAAGTTAATATAAAATTATTATATTTATCTATTTGACTTAATACTGTTTCTAAATTAGTTTCTCTAAAGTTCATTATACTAATATATTTAAATTCAAAGCTTCCAATTCTTTCAAACCTTCTATATCTTTCTTTTGTCTAAGTTTTTTATATAAGAAATTCTTCCAGTTATTAATCTCATTATTTTTAGAAATTGTTCCTTTAGATTTTCCTAAAAAAACTTTATAATTATAACCAAGCCTATGTTTTTTGCAATAGTTATAAAGCTTAGTATTATTTTTTATATGTTTACTTAAATAAGCGGCTAATGAAAGACCTTCTATGTCCGCAGCATTTCGTACTTCATCTTCATTTAATTCTAAGTTACCCAGGAATATAATTTTATTCGCAATTCTTACTTCATAAAACATCCACGGCTCTTTCCAATAATCAGAAGTTTCTTTATCTCTACGCAATTGAGTGTCTAAAGTTATTAATAATTTTTTCATATAAATTAAATTAAGTTATGGTATTTAAGGATTCTAATTAAAGACTTTTCAAGATTTTTAATAGATCCTGTATTATTTATAATATGAGTGAATTTTGTATAATCATCTAAAGCTGTTTCTGAAGAATGGTTTACGCTGCTAGGTGATAATTTATTAATATTACGTTGTAATCTAATTAGAATACCTCCTCGTTCTAATATAGCATCAGCTTCGTTAGGAAATCTACAATCCGTAATAATAATATTTGGGGTGGGATTAGCACTGAGAGCCGCATTAATCCATACTTCTGGATTAAATTGATTCCTAAATAAATCTGTGCCAATGAATTGCAGTATTTGTCTATAAGTTGGAATATTTCCATATTTATATAGAGGGTACTCCCCCGCATCTTTTATAGTTTGCCAACATGAAGGCACTTCGGTGGTTTTAAATTCTTGAGATTCTAAGTCTTTCTTAGTACAGCCTATTAAAAGGCATACTATATCTTTAACTTTATCAGCGAAAGCTCTCAGTTCCCAATCTATCATTTTTGTATATTCGGAATTTACTAAAAAAGTTTCGAAAGACGGTAATTCAGAACCAGATACTTCGAATTTTTTAGATTGCCAAATATTGTATAAAATCAAAGCTGAGGCTAAATTTTTGCCGCTACCTGATTTTCCCGATAATCCAATTATCATAGTTAATTATTTTAAAAATTGTACATAAATTAAAGTATTTAATAGTAAATTAAGTATTTGTGTAAAAGTAAGTATGAATATTAATATAACAAACCATTTTAAAAGTTTTATAGTACTATCCATACCTACCTTATATTTTCTAAACCAATAATAATTTTGCATACATTAAATAATAGGTAAATTATTCTCTACTAAATGTCTATAAGAGATAAAACCTCTTAAATTATCACACCATCCTTTTTGCTTATAAAGAGGTTCTTCTAAATCATAAGAATCTTCATCTCTAAAAGATAATTTTCCTTTAATGTATAAATCATATTCTTCATCACTCATAGCTTTAGCTATATGCTCCATAGGACTCATATGATGATCTTTCAATAGTTTATCATGTAATTCTACATCTTTTTGATAATCAATTTCTCCATTAAAAGTCATATAAGATAAACGAGCTGCTCTGCTAACACACACTTTTAAACGTAAATCTTGTAATGTAGTATTAGTATAGATTAAAGCTTGATTAGGAGAAACAGCTTGCGCTAATTTTCCATCATCAATTCTGTCTGAAAATGGTGAATGCCA
>RZYO01000171.1 GCA_009930325.1 Spirochaetia bacterium
AATTCTCCAAATAAAAATAAAGTAAAAAAAGTTTGTTATATTAAATAATTTAACTATCTTTGTACTGTAACATTATTACCCTTACCACCAGGTGATGCTATAGGAGTGAGGAGAAGCAGGAGGGGTCTAGTAGAGTGATTCAGTAAGAAATGTCATCTTGAACGAGGTCGTCTGTAGTTACAAAAGTTGTCTTGTCAACAAGGAGGTGCTCTTACATATTGTGTGTAGAGGGAAAAGAGCTTTAGGATGATAATTCTGGAAACAGATAACCGCCCTCACTTGAAGACATAACAAATACAAAAGGAGGTCTCTCATGAAAATGGGGGGTAATATCCTCTATTGTAAAATATATAAGAATTATGAAACTAAGAATTAATAGAGAAATAATATAATACTAATATAAGTGCATTAACTATGCACTTTTTTTAATTAAAACAATATGGGTTATTCAGAAAATGTATTAGAGTATGCTAAAGTTAAAATGGAACAGTGTGAGAACAACAACACTATTGCCAAAGAACTAAAAAGCAAATTTCACTTACCACAAGATTTAGACATCGTTAGAAGATGGGTGTCTTATACTAGAGCTAAAAATAAAATTGAAGCTAGTAAACAACCTATTAAAAGGTTATTTTTTGACATTGAAACAGGTTACTATACATGTAGATTATGGAGAATAGGTAAAGTAGGATGGGTTGGTCCTGACATGATTAAAGAAGGTAAACCTATTATATGTATTTCTTATAAATGGCAAGGTGATGATAAAGTTTATAATTTAGACTGGACTATGGGTGAAAAAGAAATGCTTGAAGCTTTTGCTAAAGTATTAGAAGAAGCATCAGAGATTATCGCGCACAACGGTGACAGGTTTGACATAAAAGAATTTAGAACAAGATGTATTTATTATGGTATTTTAATATCTCCTACTTTTAGAACGTTAGATACATTAAAAAAATCAAGAGAGTATTTTAGTTTTGCCTCTAATAAATTAGATTATATAGGTCAGTTTTTAAATGTAGGTAGAAAAATGCCACATGAAGGATTACAATTATGGATAGATGTTATAGAGAATAAAGATTCACAAGCTCTAAAAACAATGATAGAGTATTGTAATCAAGATGTTATTCTATTAGAAGATGTTTATCACGCATTAGCACCTTATATTACACATAATAATAATATGTCTGTATTAACAGGTGGAGAAAAATGGCATTGTCCAGAATGTACTTCTACTGACGTTACATTGTCTAAAACATATACAACACCTTTAGGAGTAATTAGACGTAATATGAAATGTAACAATTGTCATAAGCAATACAAGGTTAGTAACAAAACTTATATGGATATGTTACAAAGTATTATGAAAATAAATTTGCAAGTTTAAATTATTTTATTTATCTTTGTATTAGTTAAAACAATTAAATTTAGAAACAATGGAACAAGAAAAAACAATCTCTACACAAGAAGAACCAAAAGTGTCACCTCAACAGTACAGAGAACACATGAAAAGTGTTATTTCTATGTTGAAGCTAGAACACGAGTATGAAAAATTAGAATCTGAAATTATGATGTATCGTTACACTAAACTTCAGGCTATGGAAGGTATTTCTCGTTATCAAGCTAAAGATACTCCTAATCCTATAACAGCACCAATTTCAGAAGAAGGTTCTATAGCAGAGTAAAACACAAATGCCTCATAGTGTAATGGTAGCACAAATGCTTTTGGAGCATTTAGTGTAAGTTCAAATCTTACTGAGGTATCTAAACTAGAAACCATGAGTATCCAAGTTAAAAAAATAGAGCATCGTGTTCAACTATCATTGTTAGAACACATTAAGTTACAACTCATGTATGAGATTTCTTTTAGAAAAAAAGATATTTTATCAGAGTTTGATTTAAACATTCTTACTTTATTAGCTCTTACTAAAGATATTGAACTTAGCAAGTTTTGTACTAAAATGACTAAGCTTCTTTATCCTACAATAGAAACTGAAAAATTTGCTATTAAATCACAAACAATAAGAAATAGATTAAGTAAGCTAATGAAAAAGAATTATGTAACCAAAAAGAATGGTGTAATAACTCTTAATAAGGATTTAAATATAGTGACAGAAAGAAACATGGTAATTACTTATAATTTTTATACAGTTGAAACCAACAAAAAGAAATAAATTAGTAAAAGCTATTGCTGAAGAATATCAAATATCTGAAGAAGATGTTGATAATATTGTTTATTATTACTATAAATATGCAGCTTCTTTAATGGAAAAGTTAACAGACAGCAGAATTTATTTACCTAAATTAGGAACATATATTCTAAAAACAGGCACTGCTTCACATAGATTGAAGATGTACAAAGATTATTTAGAGACAGGAGATAGATCTAAAATATTTAATAAACATGTTACAGACGAGGAACTAGCTTATAAAGTAGAAAGACTTACTGAACTTTTACAAAAAGAAAGAGATGTTAAAGTTAAAGCATTTGAAATTAAAAAACAAAAATATGAATCTAATAGAGATATGGAAAAATAAAGGTCTTATTTTAGAAGGCATTATGAACAAACTCTTTACTAAAGACCATGTTGAAGAAATTGCTAATAAAAGATATGAGATCTGTAAACAATGTAAGCATCATGGTAAAGAATGCATAGTACCTGGAACAGGTCCTTGTTGTGCGTTATGTGGCTGTTGTTTAGAACTAAAAACAAGATCTTTATCTTCAGATTGTCCTGAAGGTAAATGGGAAGCAGTCCTTACTGAAGAAGAAGAAGATTTACTAAATGAACAATTATAATGGAAACAGAATTTAAACAAATAGTAAGAGTAGAGAACCCTGATAATAAAGATGTTATTGAATGTTGGTATAGACAAGTACCATCTGAAATAAAGTTTCTCAATAAGGGCTTAGAAATGATTATAGACACTAATACAGTAATGGTGCTATTTCCTGAATTATTTAAAATCTTAAATTTATTAAAATATGACCCTAAGTTTTATAGCAGACTCGCATAAATATGAATCTGATGGAAATATTAAATGGACAAGTGTTACTACACTGTTATCAGCTTATAAAGAACCTTTTGATGCTAAAAAAGTTGCAGAGAAATCTTCTCGTAATAAAAAGAGCAAATGGTATGGTATAAGTCCTGAAGAAATTCAAGCTATATGGAAATCAGAAGCAGATAGATCAACTACATTAGGTTCTTGGTATCATGATCAAAGAGAACAAGATTTAGTATCTTGTAACGTAATAGAAAGATACGGTAAACAATTGCCTATTATAAAACCAATAGAAGAAAATGGTATAAAATATGCACCTTCTCAAAAATTAATAGACGGATTATATCCTGAGTTAATGGTGTATTTACAAAGTGCTTCTGTATGTGGTCAAGCAGACTTAGTAGAAGTAGTAGAAGGTGTAGTAAATGTGCATGATTATAAAACATCTAAAAAGATAGATAGAACATCTTATGTGAATTGGGAAGGCATTCCTAAAAAAATGTTAAAACCCTTAAATCATTTACAAGACTGTCATATTAACCATTATGGATTACAATTGTCTTTATACATGTACATCATACTTAAACATAATCCTTCTTTAAAACCTGGTAAATTAATAATTCATCATGTTAAATTTGAAGAAGCAGAAGAAAAAGATCAATATGGATTTCCTATTATTCTTTTAGAAAACGGTACACCTATGGTTAAAGATATTGAATATATAGAAGTACCATATATGAAAAGAGAAGTAGAACTAATCTTAAAAGGAATAAAATGATAAAATTATTTGACATAAAGGATAGAGTAGTAGTTCCTACAGAACATTGCTATACTTTAAAAACATTAAAAACAGTGATGGATACTTATGAAGATTATATGAAAGCATATTTATATTTGTTTTATATGTCTTGTCCTAATCCTGATTTAAATCCTTTTTTTGATACCCCTGAGTTAGATAAAGAAGAATTAATCTTTAGAGAGTTAGGAGAAGTATCTTTTACACTAGAAGATCCTGAAATGATAGAAGCTTTAGAATTTACTAGGAAATTATATGAAACTCCTACATTTCGTTTATACAACAGCATTAAAAACACTATAGATAAATTAGCAGATTATTTAAATGATATGGTATTTACAGATGGTAAAGATGGTAATATAAGTCAGGTTATTACTGCTATATCTAAATTTGATGCATTAAGAAGTGGTTATAAAGGAGTATATAAAGATTTAATGGAAGAACAGAAAAGCGTAGTGAGAGGAAATTCTAAAGTAGCATATGACCAAAGATAATATTATGAATAAAACAACTCCATATTGTTTTGATACTGTACTATATCCATTTAAAATTTATGTTATAGTAAATAAAACACCTGATATTATTGCTAAATATTTTAAAGAATATAGTGGAGAAGATGTTATTTTTACAAAAGATGATGGAACTAATAGAATGGATGCTTTTACTATGAGTGTTATATCTAAAGATGATAATGATTATGGAGCTTTATTATTTTTTAGAAGTAAACAAAGTATGACACCAGGTTTAATAGCACATGAAGCATCACATGCTACTAAAATGTTATTTGAACATATTGGAGCTGATATGAGAGAACATGAACCATTTGAATATGTTTTAGAGTTTATTGTAAATAATTGCTATAAAATAAAAACAAATACTATTTAACATGATAGCAGACTACGAATATCAAGAAAAATTGTTATTACAATTTAACGCTGAAGAGATAGATTTACTTCTTTCTTCTATAGAAAAGTTACAAGAAAATCAACGTAAAGTAGGTTTTAAAAAAAGTGTGATTACTAAAGAAGAATTTGAAGTATATGAACAAATTATTAATACAATAAACGAATTTAGAAAAGATG
>RZYO01000172.1 GCA_009930325.1 Spirochaetia bacterium
TACAACAGTAACAGTGTTATCTCCTTTTGTTATTTCAATAGATGGATTAGTTGTGCCATTATTTTTGCATAAATATAAATCTATTGCTTCTGTGTATTGGTCTTGTATATATACATCTATTGAACCATCAGAACTTTGCTTTATAGGTAGTCCAACACTACCATAGGGAGTGGTATCTATACCAGTCTTAACCCCATTGGTAGTTGTTGTTACTTCTTTTTCGGGTCGTTGCAAATCAAACTTGGAATTTGTTGTTGCACCACTTAATCTTTGAGCCATATATAGATATGTAGAATTTATTTTATAATAGTTATTATTATTTTTTCAAGTATGTTCACAATATTTACACTCTATAATACAAACATATTCTTTTTTAGTAAGCCAATTATGAATATAATAGGTTATTTCTCGTAATATAGGCACACATCCTATATAAGCATAAGGTTTTCTTTTGTTATTTATTATTATTTTATTTTTAATATTATATTTACAATCTACATCATATTTCCACCAGTCAAACTTATATACAACCATTGAATTAACATATACTATATCATCCAATTTAACTTTTCTCTCACAATTACATACTATTCTACCATTCTTTGCTATTCGTTTATTCTTTTTCAATATTTTCAATATCTTGTCGTGTTTCATTTTTAACATTTTTTTATCATTTATTTACAATTTGTATGTATATATGTATTATTTTTTTACTTATATACATATTATAGTATATACAAAAATTTTTATACATATATACATACATTTAAAAATATTTTATCTCTATCACTCATTTTTTCATAAACTCCACTATTCTTGTAGCAACAACTTTCCCAATTCCTGAAATAGTCATTAGTTGTTTAACATTACAATTATTAACCAAACAATTCATAGAGTTACCATAGAGATTAGATATATCTTTAGCCTTGTCATAGGATATTCCTTGAATGCTCATTAACATCATAGCCAAAATATCTTCATCTGATTTTTTTGGTATAGCAGATGGTATAAATGTTGGGTCAAATATATTTTCTTCTTGGTGTCGTTTTATTATAGAATAACAAGCCTCAACGAATTGTAGGGGACTTTCTACATAAAGTAACCCAATCTTATGCTTAACCAATAAACTCGTCATTTTGCCTATTATAGCCACCTCTGATATAGCACTCATAGTCCTATATGGACTGCCCTCAATAATAATATACCTATACTCAAAACCAAGTTGCATTTTTCGTGCTTGTTCTTTTAATCGCCCATCCATTATAGAGCAAACAAAATCACTTGCTTCTTTTCTTTCTATAACTATATTACCACATTGAACATCTCCTATTTCAAGATGTGATGTTTCATAATCAAACATTCTTTCTATACCAACAATCTTAAAAGCTTGTTTTAATTCTTCAGAATGTTCTCTATCATCTAATAAAAATTTTAATACCATTTTTCCTCATTTTTGTGTGTAGCAGGGACTATACCATCAAATAATAATTGTCCGTGTAATTTACATTCAACTTCTCCCAAATCCTCTGGTTGTAAATATAAAGGCAAATTTAAATTATGGTTTAAATTCACTCTCTTATATTTCCTATATTCATATTCTGTTTTATCTTTTTTCATTTTTTTTAACTAATACTAATTTGTGTTTTGACCTTGTGTGTGCAACATAGTGTAAATTTAACTCTTGTATTCTATCTTCATCACTTTGATTATTCCACGACATAGGCAGTTTGTTTTGCATAACATAGACATTATCAAACTCTAAGCCTTTTACTTTATGCACAGTAGAGCAAATAATACCCTCTATATTATCAGAGAAGATTTTATCTATAAGATTATCTAATTCCTGCATAGTAGTACATTCCTCGCATAATATTAATATAGTTTCTATAATATCCAATTCGTTACTCAACATTCTCATTCTATATTTGTGTTGATTGGCTACATTAAAATCATTTTCATTTTTTAATATAGTTTCTATTTTCGCTATATCAATGTCAATATCATAGGCATTTCTTTGCATTTTGTCTATAAACTCATTAATATCTTTGCATTTTTTCTGCTTGATATAGACTTGTAGTGATTTCCCTATATCTTTCCCAAATGCAGTAGCTTTTCTTTTATTCTTCAATAGTTGTAAAACTGTTTCTGTTACATATTTATTAGTCCTTGCAATAAAAACAGCATTATCTTCCATTTTTTTCCACAAATCACTATGCTCACAATAGGACACTATACCAACACTATTCTTTTCATAGGCTATGATATTAGGCACGTGTGAATTAACTAAGCTCAAATGACTCTTAGGACATCTGTATGTTATAGGCAATTTGAATGTCTTGCATTTGTATTTCTCTTTCAATTCTGCCATAATGCCACTATGAGCACCTCTAAAACTATAAATGCTTTGAAATTTATCCCCCGAAAAAATAACACGAGTTTTTGCCCCAATAAACAAATCCAATAACTTTGATTGAGAATTTGAGAAATCTTGACATTCATCTGCCATAATCCAATCTTTTGGCATTTTTTTGATATTATTAACAAGTGGTAAATAAATCATATCATCAAAATCTATATTAAATATCATAGAATTATTCCTATTCATTATTTTTCTAAGGTTGGTATAGAATAAAGCCTTGTTATCTAAACCAACATTCATTTCTTCAAACATATTATCTAATTCTATATCGCTATTATAGTCAATAAACATATTTTTGATATAGGATATTGCTTTGAAATAATGATAAAATTCGTCTCTATCTATTCTAATATTTAATTCATTGATAATATTACCTATTTTCTTATTATCAACTTCCACTTTATTTCCACGAGCGATTTGCGACATTATTATAGAATAGCCCAATGCGTGTAATGTAGTTGCTTTCATATTCGTGTGCTCTAATCTTTTGGATAATTCCATTTGTATTTTCTTATTAAAAGCAACAAATAAATTATTACCATTTCCTATATTATTCGCACATTCTACCAAAGTGGTTGTTTTAGCACTACCACTAAAAGCCTCTATAATAGCATTTCCCTTCTCGTTTTTTACAAAATTTATTATATCTTTTTGATAATTACTCAATTCCATTTATCCTATCTCATACTTTATTAATTTTACTATAATATCATTTGCCTCTTTTTTCAAATTATCTTTATATTCTTGAGAGGTGCTATTATAGTCTATATTATCATTTGTCCATTTATTCTTTAAATTATGTAACTCTTTTATAATAGAGTCAATTAATTTATTTTCTTTTGTTCTACCTTGTTTAAAATGATATTGCCATATTCCATACAATAGTTGTTCATAAACATTAAGTCCTTCTTTCTCTTTTTTTAATGATAGCATAGGACCATCTATATCTTCAGGTTTAACTCCCATTGGTCTAAAACCTATACTAATTTTAGTAACAGATTTATTATCAAATATGAAATTAACATGATGTATAGATTGTTGATTTATTCCTATACTAATATTATTTATTTTTCTAAGTGGTTTTATCATAGCATCCACATATTCTTTGTCGTATTCTCCAACATAGTTGATATAGATGCCTTTTATTTTACCTTTGCATATATGTTCAGTCATTTTTTCTTAATCATTATATATTCAGAATTCATATTTAAAATTGCTGATATAGTCATATTGTTATATTTTCTTTTTAATTCTTTTAATTGGATTTGCATATTCTCCAAATAAATTAAATATTTATTTCTTTCGTACCTTTTTTTTAATTTAAATTCAGATATACTGTTAGTTAAAAAGTTATTCATTTGAATATAGTGAAATTCTTTACCATCTATATTATAATTAACTTTAATTACATTAAAGGTATTTTTGGTATAGTCGATATATAGGAATGAATTTTTGCATACTTTTTTGTGCTTTTTGTTATAGTCACGAATATTAAGTCCCATTTCCATACTTTCTTGCCCACACCATAAACATTTGATATTATAGTCTTCTGTTGAATAAATGATGTCTCTTATCATTTTTTTGTCATTCAAAAAATCAAATGCTTCTTTTAATGTGTCTTTTGGCATAGAAGCTATTACTTCTTTTGTTAATATATTTGTAGGCTCAAAACTTGGATATTTTGATACCACAAAGGGTAAAATCTCGAAGATATTATATTTTTTCAATCTTCCAGGATATTTACGAACACTCATTTTGTTATTTTTCTTCTCTTAAAATAATATCTATTAAATCATAACAAAATATAATATTTTCTCCCAATTCTTCTTTTTTGCCTTTATCTTTTTCTATAGCACAAGGAAATTCTATATCATACTTCATATCATTATAGGATTTAATTTGGTTTTCACACTCAAATATTTGTCTATAAATCTTCTCTAATAATTTTTGTTTCATTTTCATTCTTCTATTGTTTCAGTGTAACAATCTTCTATTAACCAACCCATACGATTACATTCATTTATAGCCATATACATCATATCATCTATATTATCGCACTCAACTATAATATAGTCATTATCCAAATTATTTATTATTTTTACTATCATATTTCATATATCCTCATTCCATCTACCCGTATTCCATATATTTCATTACTTAATAACTCAATAAAACATAATTGATTAAATTCATAAGAATCATCATCTAAATCTTTTATTTTATCATAGAATTGAGTCCTTGGAGTCATAACTTCTATTTTTCCAAATCTTTTATACACCCATTTTAAATATCTATCTTTTTCATATATATAGTAAAATATATTATTGTTAAAATAATCAAAGTCTTCTTCAGAAACTTTATATCTATGTAATATTCTACCATTTCCACTTTCATCACCATCTACAAATTCTATTGTTAATACTTGTTTACTCATTCTTCTATCA
>RZYO01000173.1 GCA_009930325.1 Spirochaetia bacterium
ATAGACAAGATAAAATCCGTACAACAAAATAATTCACTTAAAAAATAGCCAAAAATTAGCTAGATTTATCACTTATTAAGATTTATACGGATTCAGGATGGATTTAACAATCCAGTATTTACAAAAGATTTTACTAAAAA
Organism: Spirochaetia bacterium; assembly: GCA_009930325.1. Classification (GTDB taxonomy): domain Bacteria; phylum Spirochaetota; class Spirochaetia; order Sphaerochaetales; family Sphaerochaetaceae; genus Pleomorphochaeta. The sequence continues at coordinate 141 of RZYO01000173.1, forward strand.
TAAAGAGTATTTAATCCATGAACTTCTTCCTTGGTTTGGTAAATTCATTTTAGCTGTTATGCATATGAATAGAATGAATGAACCTATAGAAGATTTTTTAAGAAAATATACTAATAATGAATCCCTAATAGATATTATAAGTCAACATTTCTTTAAGAGAACTCCAACATTTTTTGCACTAGGATATTTTTATGTTTATCAAGAATATTTATATCCAAAAGGGGGAACAGGAGTTCTTGCTCAAAAATTAGCAGAAAAAATAATTGAACAAGGTGGCGTTATAAAAACAAACACCGTAATTTCAGCAGTTGACCCTACTAATAAAACTTTAACTGATAATAAAGGAAATAAATATGATTACTCTAAACTTGTTTGGGGAGCTGATTTAAAAGAACTTTATTCAATAATTGATATTTTAAAACTTGATAATAAAACAAAAGAGAACACTATCAATCAAAAAGAAAAAATAATGGCTAGTAGAGGAGGAGATTCTGTTTTCTCCCTTTACCTTGGTATAAATAAGCCTTTAGAATATTTTGCTAAAAAATCAAATGGACACTTTTTCTATACTCCACAAAAATCTGGATTATCACAAACAAACAAACAAGAATTAAATAATCTAATTTCTAATTTTGAAAACTTATCAAAAAAAGATATATTAAATTGGGTTGATAAATATTGTAAATTAAATACTTATGAAATATCTATTCCAGGATTAAGAGATAAAAGCTTAGTGCCTGAAGGGAAAACGGGTTTTATTGCAAGCATATTATTTGAATATGATCTTGTGAAAAAAATAAAAGATGCCGGGTGGTATGAAGAATTCAAAGAAGAAGTATCAAATAAAATGATTGAAGTACTTCAATCTTCATTATACCCAGATTTAAAAGAAAAAATTATTTTTAAATTCTCTTTTTCTCCATTAAGTTATGAAAAACATGTTAAAACATCTGAAGGTGGTATTACTGGTTGGACATACGAAAGAAAATCTCCAGTTATTAATGATTTGAAAAAAATCCCAAAATCTGTAAAAACAGCTATAGATGATATTTATCAAGTTGGACAATGGGCTTATAGTCCAGCAGGTATTCCAACAGCAATTTTAACGGGTTGGTATGCTTTTGATTCTATAAATAAAAATAAATGATCTAAAAAATGTTTCTCGACAAAAAGAGAAACATTTTTTTCATAAGAATAAATAATTTGAAATTAATTTATGAAATATATTTTTTTATAACATACTCGCTCATTATTGCTCTCATAAGTGAAAAATATCCTAATTGAAATTTGATTATTCCACCTAAATGATAATTTTCACAATTATTTTTTATATGAACAATTAGATAATCACTACTTGCTCCTAATATTTCAACATTTGGATCAAGTGGAATCATTGTTTCAATATCACAATCTTGCTTGCCTATGGCTAAGATAGCTCTATAAATAGGTCCTTTATCAACTACTTTTTTAGGTAAATTCCCATAACTATCAACCCCTATTTCTCCCCACGGTAAAGAAGGTTTTTCTTTTAATTCAACAATTTCTGCATTTAAGATAAAAGCATCAGCTCTAGTACTACTCAAAAAAGAATAGGTACATCTTTCTTTTCCAAATAAAAGACTTTCTCCTAATCTCATACTATTAATTGAAGAAGGGATTTCTCCATCAAGCATCAATTTTAATGTTGCTGAATTTCCACCACTTATTACTGGATTTTTTAAAGGTAATTCACTTGCAATATTTTTTAAAATTTCCATTTTTTCTTTAGATGGAAGGATAAAAGAAAAACATGTTAAATTTGTTCCTACTCCATATAATAAAATATTTGATAATTTAGATATTTCATTTACAACTAATTGAAATTTCTCATTATATATAAAGCCTTCTCTTAAATCACCAAGATCAACCATAAGTATTATCTTATGTATTTTATTTTGATTTATAGCTTCATTATTTAAGCAAATTATTGTTTCTAGCTCTGAATTTAGAGAAACATCAGAATATAAAATAACATCTTTTATTTGAGAAATGGAAGGAACCCTTATTAGCCATTTTTCTATATCAAAGTCTTTTAATTTTTTTAAATTTTCAATTCTTGAATCACCAAGCCTTTTTATCCCACCATCAATATAAGCTTGTACAATTGATGGGTAAGCTGAGAAAACTTTAGTAACTCCTGTTATATCAATACCATAATTACTACAGAGAGAGTTAACCTCCATTACATTTTCTTTTATAATATCTAAGTTAATTTCAAGCAAAGGATATGACATTTTTTACTCTCTCTGTAATATTAATATACCTCTATTTCATAAGAGCTTTTAATATTGATAAATAACTATTTGAAGCTCCAATTAATTGATCAATAAAAATATATTCATCAATTGTATGAGCTAAATTCTCTTTTGATGGGCCAAGGCCTATTGTTTTAATTCCTTTTTCCCCTGCATACCAACTACCATTTGTGCAAAAATCATAAACTGTTACTTCAGGAGAAAAACCATCTTTATTTAATTGAGATAAACAAGATTGAACAAACTCTTCATTCTCATCAAATAACCATGCTGGGAAAAATTTTTGTGCACTTAATTCTTTCTTTGTATAACATAAATTAGAACCCTCAGCATATGAAGCTTTTGCAATAATTGCTGGGTCATTTTTTTCTAATTCGTTAAGACAATTTATAATAGGTTCTAGAACACTCTCTTTTGTTTCTCCAACCAAAGTTCTTCTATCAAATGTTGCTCTACAATGAGCAGGAACTACACTAGATCCGGGATATGGATCAGATTTAATATCTGTTAAAACCATAATACCCTCTTTTAATTTTGGTTGTTTTACAACTGATAATTTATTAATAGCTTCAATAACTTTACACATACTGTATACTGCATTATTACCTCTTTCTGGATGAGCACTATGAGATGGTGTTCCAAAAGTTTCGATTACAATTTCAGCTCTTCCTCTTTGACCTATCTTAAGATTTAATTCTGAAGATTCTCCAATTACAACATAATCTGGATTATAAGCATCACAAACATATTTTGAAGCGATTCCCTCAAATAGTTCTTCATGAACTATACCTGCTACCACAATTTTACCAGGAAAATCACGATTATATTTTTCTCTAAAGGCTACACTAGCTACCGCCATAGCAGCTAAACCACCTTTCATATCAGAAGTGCCTCTTCCATATATTCGATTGTCTTTAATTTCTCCACCAAAAGGATTAACACTCCATTTAGAAATATCTTGCACAGGAACGGTATCAATATGTCCATCAAAAACAAGGGTTGGACCATCATATTTTCCATTAATTACCCCAATAACATTTCCACATGAGTCAATCTTTATTTCATCAAAGTCATTGTCTTCAAAATAACTCTTTAAGACTTGTGCAACACCCTCTTCTTCTCCAGAATAACTTTTTTCTTTAACTAAATTCTGGCAAAGTTGAATTAATTCTTGTTCTCTTTTTTCTTCTAACATTTACTATTCCTTCATAAATTGTTTTATTTTTAAGTTTACTGCGGTCTCTAGAATATCAACACAACCTTCAATTCCGAAAATCTGTCGATTAAGCAAAAGGCCCTTGTTGGAGTATAACTTATATTTTCCATTTGAATAGTAGTTTCTATAATCACGACGAACTATGTCTTTTCGTCTTACAAGTTTCTTTGATTCAGATTCATTAGAGTTATATTTTTCTTGAATATTTTTTACCCTAAATTCATAAGGTGCTGTAATAAACACATTAAGAATATTCTTTTTATCTCTCAAAATATAATCTGAGAGTCTACCAACAATAATACAAGAATCAGTTTCTGCTAAATCTCGAATAATTTCTCTTTCAATTTCAAAAAGTTTATCACTTTTTCTAATAAAACCAATACTTGGGAAGTAGGGATTATAAGTTTCTTTTGTTAAACTTTCATCAGCTTTAAATAAAGCTAACTCGTCTTTTCCTCTCTTTGAAACGGCTTTGGCTAATAGTTCTTTATCATAAAGTTTTATCCCTAATCTATTTGAAAGTTGAACTCCAATTTCATGCCCATCTGCACCAAAATCACGTCCTATCGTTATTACAATATGAGAAGTCATAAATATTCTCCTTAAATAAAATTAGATAAGAATTTCTTGCATCTTTCTGTTTTTGGATTTTGAAACATTTCTAAAGGAGTAGCTTCTTCTACAATGTATCCATCATCCATAAACAAAATACGATTTGCAACATCTCGAGCAAAACCCATTTCATGAGTTACTACAACCATAGTCATGCCTTCTTTTGCTAAAGATTTCATTACATCTAAAACCTCTCCAACCATCTCTGGATCTAAGGCACTTGTAGGTTCATCAAATAGTAATATTTTAGGATTCATTTCAAGAGCCCTAGCAATAGCAACTCTTTGCTTTTGTCCCCCTGATAAAGTAGCTGGATATACATCCCTTTTATCAAATAAGCCTACACGTTTTAATAATTCTTCTGCTTTATCAATAGCTTCTTGTTTACTAAGTTTTTTTAAAGTTCTAGGGGCTAAAGTCATATTTTGAATTACAGTATAATTAGGAAATAAAGGCTATTCAACGTTTAGTGTGGGTAAATAAATAATTTAGAATACTTTACCGTGTAGAACTCTTAGTATATTATTCTCAATATATTAGGAGAATT
>RZYO01000174.1 GCA_009930325.1 Spirochaetia bacterium
TTTCAATAGGTTGAGAGCCATAAATAAAAGAACAACCACCTTCTCTTGCTAAGGCAATTGCCATTTTTTCTCCACTTACACTTTGCATTATTGCACTAACTAAAGGAATATTTAATGTTAATGCACTTGTTTCTCCCTTTTTAAATTTAACTAATGGTGTATTTAATTTTACGTTATTTACAATACAATGTTCACTAGAATACCCGGGAACTAACAAATACTCAGAAAAAGTCCGAGATGGTTCGTCAAAAAAGAATGCCATAATAATAACTCCTGCTTTTTGACAATTTATAATGCCCTAAAACTAAATAAATTGCAACTTAACAATTATATTTTACTAATTTTTTTTATTATTTTTTTTAGTTATACATAAATTTGATTATTAAGTTGCAATTTTGATTTTTAAAGTTTCCATTAATTATTTCTATTAAATACAAAAATTGCATTTTCTTCTGACTTAAGAAATACAGTTTTATTTTTTATTTCAATATCAAAATAAAGTTTATCAATTGAGGAAAGTAATAAATAAGGAATATCTATATTTATTTGAATTTCTTCTCTACACTTATTTAAAATTGTAAAAATAACTTTTTCTTTATTATATCTAATTAATGTAAAAACATTTTTATCAAGATTCAAAATTTTGAAAGATCCTAAATAAAATACATCTTTATATTCTTCTCTCAAATTTCCTAAAGTTTTATATAAATTAAAAAATGTTTTATTCCATTTTTCACTATCCCATTGCATTGGATATCGACTCATTTCAACAGAACCCATTTCACCTTCAATTGCAATTTCATCACCATAATAAATACTAGGCATACCAGGTAAAGTATACATTAACATAATTGAACCAATATATTTATTTAAATTAAATACTTCTTTATTATTATGAAGTCTAGGAGTATCATGCGAATCAATCAAATTAAATTGGAATTGAGCCATCTGATAACCTATTGAAGATAATTGTGATTTTAAAGCAATTGATAAATCCTCTGCATCATATTCATTTACTTTTCTAGGAGAATGCCCCCAACCTTCACAAGTAAATCGATCTTCTTCTCCCATCCATCTTCTTATAGGTCTTCCACATCCAACGTAATTCATAACAGCATCCCATTGATCTCCTTTTAAATGGGAAGCTCCATCAATCCAACTTTCAGCTAATATATAAGCATCAGGGTTTTCATCCTTAATACTTTTTCTTACTTCTCTCCAAATTTCATCATTTAATTGATCTTTGTCTTTTCTTCCAACTTCATCAGCTACATCAAATCTCCACCCATCTTGATTAAAAGGTGCTTTTAGAAATTTCTTTATAACTGAATTACTATCTCTATACATTATATCTCTAAGTTCTTGATTGTTATAATTTAATTGAGGAAGAGTTTTAACACCTTGCCAAAATGTTATTTCATTATTCTTATCAATATAGTAATATTTTGCCTCATTTGAATTCTTATCATTTAGAGCTTTTATAAACCAAGGATGCTCAATCCCTGTATGATTAATTGAAATATCTACTATTACTTTTATCTCTTTTTTATGAGCTTGATCTATTAGTGAAAGTAATGCTTGATCTCCGCCTAATTTTGGATCTACATGAAAAAAATCACAACAATCATATCTGTGAGTTGTTTTTGAAACACCAATGGGATTTAAATAAATACAAGAAATACCAAGATTTTTTAAATAATCTAAAGAATCTTCTATTCCTTTTAAATCACCATTATAAAAATCTAAACATTTTCCATGTTCAAAATCTAAAGGCTTTGAACTAAAATCCATTTCTTTTGTATAAGATCCATCGAAATTATATTCATCAGTTTTAACTCCAATTTCCTTATTGCCATTTTTAAATCGATCTGGAAATATTTGATAACAAGTTGAATTACTAACCCAAGTAGGGACCTCAAGATTTACTTTAATCTCAAAAGCATCAATATCATTAACAATTGCTACAGTAGAGCCAAGTTTACTATAATAATAAAATGAATTTTCTTTCATAATTGTAAAGTAAAAAAGCATATCTTCTTCAATTGTGAGTTGACTGCTAAAATAAGAGAAAAAATTATTAACCTTTTTCTCTTCATATAAATTTATACTTTCCCAATTCCCATTTTTTTTAAAATTTAATTTAATATAAGAAACATCTGTAATTGATAAAACACAAACATTTAATACATCTGATTGCTTTGGATATAAAGGACTTACATAAGTCTTACTAACTGAAAAATCAAAATTATTTTTTAATAAATTCATAAAACACCTTTCTTTACTATTTATATATTCACTTTCACAAGTTTTTTAAAAAAAAGCAACAAATTTCCTTAAAAAACATATTTTCATTAAAAAATAATTTAGTAAACCGGTTTTATACTTAATTAATTTTAAGTAAAATTGTGCTTTTCTAGTATTTTTACCATTATTTTAATTTTTTTTAAATTTTTAGTTGACCGGTTTACAAAACCGGTTTAGTCTAAGTCAGTAATTAAAATACGCAATGTATTTTAAATTCAAATTTTTAAATGATTTTTTAAAAAAGGAGAAAATCAATGAAAAAAAGTTTATTATTACTTACTACTGTTTTAGCATTAAGTACTCCCCTATTTGCTAATGGAGCAAATGAAACAAAGTCTAGTGACGAAGTTTATTTCTTAAATTTCAAACCTGAAGTTGCTGAAGTTTACACAAATGATATTGCCCCTGCTTTCGAAAAAGAAACTGGTATTAAATTAAAAGTTGTAACAGCTGCATCAGGACAATATGCTCAAACATTAAAAAGTGAAATGGCAAAAAGTAATCCTCCATCTATTTTCCAAACAAACGGTCCTATTGGTCTAGCTGCTGATAAAAGTAATGCAATGCCTTTAACTAATACTCAATTCTACTCTATTTTAGGCGACAAATCCATGGCTCTTCAAATTGATGGTCAACCCGCTGCTATTCCTTATGCTGTTGAAGGATATGGAATTATTTACAATCAAGAAATAATGAATAAATACTTCAAGCTTTCTTCAAAAATGACAAAAGTTACTAGCATGGATCAAATCAATAACTTTGCAACTTTAAAAGCTGTTGTTGAAGATATGCAAGCTCATAAAGATCAATTAAATATTAAAGGTGTTTTTGCATCAACTTCTATGAGTGCTGGTAATGACTGGAGATGGCAAACTCACTTATTAAATGTACCTCTATGGGCTGAATTTGCAGAAATGAAAGGATATAATAGTGTTGTTGAAGCTGGCTTAACTGTTAGTAACAGTACTTTCAAATATTCTGATAATTTTAAAGCTTTATTTGATTTATATTTAAATAATTCAACAGTAGCTCCAACTTTAATTGGATCAAAGAGTGTTGATGATTCAATGGCTGAATTTGCTTTAGGTCAATGTGCAATGGTTCAAAATGGTAACTGGGGTGCTGGACAAATTTTAGGTGTTCCTGGAAACAAAGTTTCCGCTGACAATATCAAATTTATTCCTTTGTACATGGGCTTAGCTAACGAAGAAACTCAAGGTTTATGTGTTGGCACAGAAAACTATCTATGTATTAATAACAAAGTATCTGAACAAGACCAAGCAAATGCTGATAAATTCTTATATTGGTTATTCGCTTCTGATACAGGTAAAAAATTAGTACAAGAGAAATTAGGCTTTATTACTCCTTTTAATACATTTACAGAAGCAGAAATGCCATCTGATCCTTTAGCAAAAGATGTTATAAAATGGATGAACAAACCTGGTGTAAAGAGTGTACCATGGGCATTTGCTGCAATCCCTTCTCAAGAACTAAAGAACAACTTTGGTGCTGATTTATTACAATATGCACAAGGTCAAATGAATTGGAAAACTGTAACTGACAACTTTATAAAGAATTGGGCTTCAGAATATAAACTAGCTCAAAATAACTAAAAATCAGATAATAAGCTGTCTTTTTAGACAGCTTATTTCAAAAATAAGATTTAAGGAGTATCCATGCAAAAAGCTTTAAAAAAATATTTTGCTTTATTTGCGCTCCCTGGCTTAATTTGTTTTGCTATAGCATTTTTCATTCCTATGATAATGGGAATAGTATTATCATTTTGCAAATTTACTGATGTTACTAATGCTACTTGGGTTGGACTAAATAATTTTAAATTAGTTTTCTTAAATGGTGAATTTACAAACGCTCTTTGGTTCACTGTTAAATTTACAATAATCAGTGTAATAACAATTAATTTATTTGCTTTTATTTTGGCTCTATTATTAACAAGAGATATCCCTGCTACAAACACTTATAGAACAATATTTTTTATGCCTAACTTAATTGGTGGTATAGTTTTAGGTTGGATTTGGCAAATTATATTAAATGGCTTTTTATTAAAATATCAAGTTACTTTGGTAACTGATCCTAAATATGGCTTTTGGGGATTAGTAATATTAATGAATTGGCAAAATGTTGGTTATATGATGATAATCTATATAGCTGGAATCATGAATATACCAAAGGAATTAATTGAAGCTGCTCAAATTGACGGGGCTGGAAGAAAAACTACATTATTTAATGTTACTATCCCTTCAATAATGCCATCCATTACAATTTGTTCTTTTTTAACATTAACAAACGGTTTTAAACTTTTTGATCAAAACTTAGCTTTAACAAATGGTGGCCCAGGAAAAACAACTGAAATGTTAGCTTTAAATATATTTAATACATTCTATGGTAGAGTTGGCTTTGAAGGTGTCGGTCAAGCAAAAGCTGTTATTTTTACTATAATTGTTGCTACATTAGCTTTAACCCAATTACATTTCACTAGAAGAAAG
>RZYO01000175.1 GCA_009930325.1 Spirochaetia bacterium
TAAAAGACTTACAAAAAATAATACCTTATAAATGGAGAGTTCAGTCGTTTAGTAAAAATAAACCAATGGCTCAATGTGTCGCATATATAGATAGTCGTGATGTTCAAAAACTTTTAGATGAAGTAGTTGGGGCAGAAAACTGGCAAGATAAATATTATTCTGAAAATGGAATGTTGTTTTGCTCAATAGGAATTAAATGTGGTAATGAATGGGTATGGAAAACTGATACAGGTTCAGAAAGCAATATGGACGCTCAAAAAGGACACTCATCAGACGCTTTTAAAAGAGCGGCGGTTAAATGGGGTATTGGTCGTTTCTTATATGACCTTAAAATACATTATGTAAAAGCTAATGAAGTAAAAACAAATTCTAATTTCCCTTATTGTGTAGATGATAATGGTCAAAGAATTTGGGATTTAAATGAATATATTAATAATTTAAAACAATAACAACTACATATGAAAAAGATAAAAGGCTATAAAGCCTACAACAAAGGATTAAAGTGTAATGATTTCCAATATGAAGTTGGAAAAGAATATACCCACGAAGGAAAATTAAAAATTTGTAATTCAGGATTTCATTTTTGTAAAAACCCTCTAGATGTGCTTAATTATTATAATTTATGTGATAGTGAATTTACAGAAGTAGAAGCAATAGGAAATATAGATAAAGATAAGGATAATGTGGATACTAAATTAGCAACAAATAAAATTAAAATAGGTGCTAAACTAGATTTATCAGCATTTATAAAAGCCTCATTTGATTTCTTATGGGAAAAATGTAATAAGAAAAAAAGTGGTGATAACAGTAAATTAGCTAGTAGTGGTTATAACAGTAAATTAGCTAGTAGTGGTTATAACAGTAAATTAGCTAGTAGTGGTGATAACAGTAAATTAGCTAGTAGTGGTGATAACAGTAAATTAGCTAGTAGTGGTGATTACAGTAAATTAGCTAGTAGTGGTGATAACAGTAAATTAGCTAGTAGTGGTTATAACAGTAAATTAGAACTAAATAGAGGAAATTCTGTCGGTGCTAATATTGGAATAAATGGAATAATAAAAGGTAAAAAAGGTTGTTGGATTACCCTAGCTGAATATGATAATAACTATGAAATTAAATTCGTCTTATCAGTTAAAATAGATGGAAAGAAAGTTAAACAAGACACTTGGTATAAATTAGAAAATAAAAAATTAAAAGAAATTGTATGACATTAGAATATCAATATTGCGAAACTCAAGACGAAGTTCGTAAACATATACAAGAATGTGAAGGTAAACACACACAACAAGCAGTCTATTCAACCTTTCACGATGCTTTAACACAAGTATGTTATGGATGTAAAAAGGTAAGGTCAACTATTAAGAGATAATTAACTAACAGCCTAATGGCTATAATAATATAAATAATTAAAATTATGCCAAATTTCGTAGATGGTCTATTCGTAGACAGAAGCCCAAAAGCACCAGACTTCATAAAAGCTAATCTATCTTTTCAAGTTGATAAGTTTATAGATTACTTAAAATCAAAAGCAAACGCTAATGGTTATGTAAATATTACAATTAAAGAAAGTAAAGGTGGAAAAATGTATGCCGAGCTTAATACTTGGACACCAGAAAAACAAACAGAAATAACACCGCCAATAGAGCAACCTATTAAATCAGAAGATTTAGGGGAAGTTATTGAAGATGAGATAAATGTAGACCAAATTCCATTTTAGTCCCCTTATAGTGTTCCTATTAATTGGAGTCCCTTAAATAGGAGCATTATTAAGATGATTATATGAAAAGAAAAACAAAAATAATTATTAATTCTATATTAGCTATCTTAATATTTATATTACTATGCTCTATTTGGCTCTGTGTGCCAAAATATGATGAGAAGGCTATGTTGATACCAAATCATCCACAGAACGCCACCACGAGCCTTCCAGAGCATAATAACGCAACGATAGAACAAGCTATCATCAACTATTCAATAGATAATGGTATAAATTATGAAACTAGCTTAAGAATTGCCGACTGCGAATCAAAAATGGGAAAGTATAAAGTTAATTGGGATGGGAGTAGTGCTTATGGTCTTTATCAGTTTATGCCTAGAACATTTAATGCTTATTGTCAAGGCAGTATAGAAAGTGATATTGACCAAATAAGATGCTTTATTAAATTATATAATAAACACCCTAATTGGTGGGTGTGTAAATAAATATGAAAATATCAATACCATTAGGACAACCAGGAGGACATCTTTATTTTGATAAAGCATACATATCAAATGATAATGATAAGCCAGATATGTATCTTTTAATTAGAGATATTCCCAGAAAAACACTTAGTGGTTGTATAAAATATCTTAAAAAAAAATATCCAACAGGAATACTTTTGAATCATCTAGATGTTAAAATATAAAATATTATGAAAATCTTAAGTTTATTTGATGGTATCTCTTGTGCGAGAGTAGCAATTGAAAGAGCTGGTATAAAAGTAGATCAATACTATGCCAGTGAGTCTATTGCTTATTTATTCTGTGTATGATATAATATGAATATGAAAACAAAAATATGTTCAAAATGTGGTAGAGTAATATCAGAAGAAAGAGAAAAAATAGTAAAAAGAATAATCTAACTCCTCCTTAGCCCCCATCTCATTAGAGGTGGTGGTTATAGGGAGAGTTAATTAATTAATTAAGATATAAAGTATGAAAGAAAAACCACAAGATATTACATTCCACTACACTAACGAACAAATGGTTAAAGATTTAATTGCTATTACTCCTTTAAGCGGTTCTGTATTAGACGCTGGTAGTGGTAAAAATAAAGTTTGGTATAAAAACATACCAGAAGGACTTGAAAAATATGAATGTGAGATTGAAGATGGTGTTGATTTTATGGAATGGGATAAAAAGGTAGACTGGATAATAGGAAATCCACCATTTAATATTGGCTGGAAGTTTATTGAAAAGTCTTGCGAGATAGCACAAAAAGGATTAGCTGTGTTGGGTAATATAAATAACTTTAACCAGTTTACATCAGCTAGATTAGAAAAAATGAAAGAAGCTGGATTTACATTAAAACATATTAAAATTGTAGCAGATAAAAGATGGTTTGGAAGATACTACTATCTAATCTTTACAAAAGAAAATAATAATTTATTAAGTTGGGAAAGAAAAACATATTAACCTGATACTTTCGTGCTTGTCAGTATCTACCAAAACTATGATGAGAACAGTAGGAAAAATGCTACCGAAAGTAGCAAAGACAGGTAAAGCATACTTCTTTATCTCACTTAAAGACGGAGATAAATACAGAGCTATTAATGCTTACAAAAATGACAACAAAGAAGAGTGGACTCTTAAAGAAAACTAAACCAGTTAGCTACTACTCAAAACAAGCTGATAAAATTAAGACTTGTAAAAAGTGTTCTAGTGTTGATATTTATAAGAACGGTTTTTGTTACGAACATTATAAAGAATATGCTAGAGAATATAGACAAAAAAATCAAGATAAATTTAGGCAATATGAAATAAATAAAAATAAAAATGCTAAAACCAGAAAATGCGAGGAGTGTGGTGTAGAATTTAATAGATATTATGTTGGTAAATTCTGCTCAAGAAAATGTCGTGGAGATAATATATCTAGAACTAAAATAAGGAATGGTGAAAATAATCCTAGTTATAGAAATGGTAATTATACAAAAGATAATTTAACTAAGAATAAAAAAACAACAAATCTACACTTATCAGCTTGTAGGAGATACAGAACATTTTTTAGAAAGAATAATGATTACGATTACTGCGAACTTTGTGGAACTAGTAATTCTTTAAAATTTGAAACACATCATATTATATTTGCCTCTGAAGCACCAAAACATAAAGAATTACATAACTTTAAAAACCTAATATATCTATGTATAAATTGTCATAACGAATTACATAAACACAAAATATTAAGAAATAAATTAGTAGAGAAACGACAATTAAATGATTTATTTGGAAGAAACTTAATTGTATATGAAAAAAAAGATATTAATAAAACCACTATCAGTTAATAAGGTTTGGCAAGGAAGAAGATTTAAGACTAAAGACTATAAGGAATATGAAGAAAATGTTTTAAATCTGCTTAAAGGTGTTAAAAAAGTTAATGGTTTTATAGAAGTTATATATAGGTTTTATATCAAAAACTTTAGTATGAGTGATGTTGGTAATTTTGAAAAACCATTAAGTGATATTATTGTTAAATCTGGAATAATAAGTGATGATAAATATATACTAAAAATGACATTAGAAAAGTTTAAAAGTGATAAAGAGTATATAGAAATAGAGATAAAAAAATTATCAATGTAATACCAAATCTTACTATCAAGCTAAGATAGAAGAATTAAAAAAATATGTTACTTAAAGAAATAATGGACACGATGGCTACCAGGGTTTTAAACGATGAGCCTATAAGTCCTGCTAGTTGGGTTGAGAGTGCTTTAAGGGTTAATGCCTTAAAAGGAGAACTTGATAACGAGCTTATTGCTTATGAGCTGTTGATCGCCGACAGTGTAGCCAAGATGATTGAAGAAGGTAAATCAGGAACGATAGCTGACAAACTTTGTAAGAGAGGAGAAACTTATAAAAAGTATTTAGAGTTAAAGGCGGAGTTGAAGCGTATCGAGGAATTTATACGATTAGCAAAAAGGCGTGCGACAATTCAGGAGTGGTAGTTGACAAATAATTTAAGCGTGCTATAATAGTAATGTAATTAACAAACAGTCCTCAATACTTGGGGGCTAATAGTGAGAGAGAGATGAGTGGC
>RZYO01000041.1 GCA_009930325.1 Spirochaetia bacterium
ATGCAGCAAAGGAGAATGATAAATAATGAGTAACGAAAAGAAAACCCTTTTAGTTGTAAAAGATCTAAAACAACATTTTCCTATCAAATCTGGTGGATTATTAAATAAAACAATTGGTTCAATTAGAGCTGTTGATGGAATTTCTTTTGAAGTTAAAGAAGGCGAAACTTTAGGCATTGTTGGTGAATCAGGATGTGGTAAATCAACAACTGTTAGATCTATTTCGCAATTATATAGACCAACTTCAGGAGATGTTATATTTGAAGGTTTAAACCTTTGTAAAGCAAAAGAAAAAGAATTAGCTTTGGCAAGAAGAAACATTCAAATGATTTTCCAAGATCCATATGCTTCTCTTGACCCAAGAATGACTGTAAGATCGATTATTAGTGAACCCTTAGTTGTTTTTAATAAAAGAGGTTTGTTAGATAGAAAATTAACAAGTCTTGAAATAGAAGATGAAGTTGAAAAATTAATGGAAAGAGTTGGATTAAATAAAGCTTTCAAAAATAGATATCCTCATGAATTCTCTGGCGGACAAAGACAAAGAATTGGTATTGCAAGAGCTTTAGCTTTAAATCCAAAAATTATATTAGCTGATGAACCAGTTTCAGCTCTTGATGTATCTATACAAGCACAAATTCTTAATTTATTGAATGAATTACAAAAAGAATTAAATCTAACATATATTTTTATTGCTCACGATTTAGCTGTTATTCAACACATATCAACAAGAGTTGCAGTAATGTATCTTGGTAAGATTGTTGAATTAGCTGCTTCAGATGATTTATATGATAGACCTGCCCATCCATATACTCAAGCATTGTTATCAGCTGCACCAATTCCAGATCCTGAAATTGAGAGAAAAAGACAAAGAATTATTTTAACTGGTGATGTACCATCTCCAGATAAAGTACAACCAGGTTGTTATTTCCAAGCTCGTTGTCCAAAAAGAATGCCTTGGTGTACTTGTCATTTACCTCCAACATTCGATTTAGGAAATGAACATAAAGTAGCTTGTTGGTTATATGATAAAAAAGATTATTCAAAAATCAGTTTAGAAGATTCTTTAGCTGATGCTGAAAAAAATAAAGAAACAAAATAAAAAGCAAGTTAAATTATTTAACTGACTTATTGACTAACATTGCCAATGACAACCTATAATAGTGGGGCCATTGGCAATATTTTTTAGGGATGTAGATAAATGAATAAGAAATTTTATATGGAGAGCTTAGGCTGCTCAAAAAATCAAGTTGATGCTGAAGTTATCATTAATTTGTTAAAAGAAAAGGGTTATGAATTATCTTTAGACCCTAATAATAGTAATTTAATTTTTATAAATACTTGTGGCTTTATTCAAAGTGCAAAAGAAGAAGCTATTGAAAATTTATTTGAGTTAAGAGAAAAAGCTCCAAATGCTAAAATTATTTTTGGCGGTTGTTTAGCTCAAAGATATAGTGATATCTTAGAGTTACCGGAGGCCGATGGTATTTTCGGGAATAGAGATTTGAAGCAAATTTGTGAATTTGTTGATAAATTAGAGAAAGAAGATGAACAAATAATTTTGTCTCCTGAATATCCTGATAATCCAGAAGATGATTATTATTCAAGAAGTACCCTTTTAAATTATCCTGGATCAGCATATTTAAAATTAAGTGAAGGATGTAATCACAGATGTGCTTTTTGTGCAATTCCAGTAATAAGAGGACCTCTTAGATCAAGAAGTAAAATACAAATTTTAAAAGAAGCTAATGATTTAGTTAAAGAGGGTATTAAAGAAATTAATATTATAGCTCAAGATTTAGCTGCTTTTGGTATGGATACTACAGGAGAATCTCAATTATTACCTTTATTAGAGGAAATTTGTGACATTGAAGGTGATTTTAAAATAAGGCTTTTATATATTCATCCAGACGCTTTCCCCCTAGAATTAATCGAATTTGTTAAAACACATGAAAAAGTCTTACCTTATTTTGATATACCATTCCAACATGCTTCAATTCCAATACTGAGAAAAATGGGAAGAGTTGGAACAAGCGATAGTTATTATAATTTAATTAAATTAATTAGAGAAAGTTTACCTAATGCTGTGATTAGAACAACCCTTATGCTTGGTTTTCCAGGAGAAACAGAAGAAGATGTAAAGCAACTGTTAGAATTTACAAAAAAATGTAAGTTTGATTGGATGGGATCTTTTATTTATAGTAGAGAAGAAGATACAAGAGCTTTTGATATGATTAGTGAAGAAGATCATGAAAAAGTAATTAAAAGAGCTAAAAAAGATCAGAAAAAGCTTGAAAGAATTCAAGAAAAAATAACAAGCAATAATTTGCAGAAATTTGTAGACAATGTATATGATGCTTTAATAGAAGAAAAAATTGAAGGCGAAGATTTAGCTATTGGAAGAATCTATTCACAAGCTCCTGAAGTTGATGGTGCAACTGTGATTATGGGTCGAAATTTAAAACCTGGTTCTGTAGTTAAAGTAGGTATAAGAAAAGTTAATGGTGTGGATTTGGATGCTGTAATTTTAGGAGAGTTTAATGGATAATTTGCAATCTTGGATAGAGAAGTTAAATAAAGAACAGAAGGAAGCCGTTTTAGAAAATTCACATCCTTTACTTGTTTTAGCTGGTGCAGGAAGTGGTAAAACACGCGTTATTACTACTAAAATTGCATTTTGTATCCAAGAGCTGAATATTAATCCATGGAATATATTAGCTGTAACTTTTACAAATAAAGCAGCAAAAGAGATGAAGATGAGGGTAACAGAAATGTTGCCTTCGATTGAAGAATCTTCATTTAATATTAGAACCTTTCACTCTTTTGGTGTTTGGTTATTGAGAAAATTTTATAGAGAAGCAAATCTTGCAAATAGTTTTACAATATATGATGATAGTGATTCTTTGTCTCTTTTAAAGAGCTTATTTCCAAATTCTCATAAATCCGATTTAACATTAATAAGCAAGAAAATTAGTAGAGCCAAAGACATGGGCTTAACTATTGAAGATGATTTAAGTGTAGTATCAAGTGATCCGTTTTTTAAAAAAGCTTTCACTGAATATGAAAAAGCACTTAGAACTGTTGGGAACGTTGATTTCGCTGATTTAATTTCTATTCCTAATAAATTATTAAATACAAATCCTCAAGTATTAGATTTTGTTAGAAGACGATTTAAAGTAATATTAGTTGATGAGTATCAAGATTCAAATGTGGCTCAATTTAATTTATTATATTCTTTAGTAGGGCCTGATACATTAATTTGTGTTGTGGGTGATGATGACCAAAGTATTTATAAATTTAGAGGAGCTGAAGTTAAAAACATATTAGCCTTTCCTCAAGTCTTCAAAAATACAAAAACAATTACATTAAATCAAAATTATAGATCTACATCAGCGATACTTGATGTTGCTTCAAGTGTAATAAAAAATAATAAGGCTCGACATAAAAAGCAATTATTTACAGATAATGGGATAGGAGAGAAACCTACTGTTTATTATGTAAGTGATGAAAATGAAGAAGCTCGAACTGTAATTAACTTAATTAAAAGGAATAAAAATTATAATAATAGTGCTATTTTATACAGAACTAATGCACAATCGCAGCCTTTTGAATCAATGTTAAATAAGTTTTCAATACCATATAAAATTATTGGTGCTTTAAAATTCTATGACAGAGAAGAAATCAAAGATTCTCTTGCTTTAATGCAACTGTTTTTAAATACAAAGGATATTGTTAATTTTAAAAGAATGATTAATAAACCTGCTAGAGGGATTGGTCCTACTAGTGTTGAAAAAATAGTTTCTTTAGTCGATGAAACTTCTAATGATATTTTTGACGCAATTAATCTTGCTTGTGAAAGGAAGTTAATATCTCAAAAATGTATCAAAAGTGCAAAAGAATTTGTATCAAATATGGAGAAAGCCTTTAATATAATTGATAGTGGAAATTTATCCTTAGGTGTAAAGACTTTATTAGAAGATGTTGGTTTAATTGATCATTATAGAAAGCAAGATGCCACAAATAACACCTTTAAAGTTGATAACCTAAATACCTTAATTAATGCTTTAGAATCTTATCCTTCAGATATTGAAGGATTACAGCAATTTTTAGAAGAATCCTGTCTTGATAGAACTCAATTAGGTATTGATAAAGAAAAGAGTAAAGAAAATGAAGATTGTGTTGTATTGATTACAATGCATAATACAAAAGGTCTAGAGTTTGAAGATGTTTATGTTGTTGGTCTAGAAGAAGGCCTTTTCCCAAGTAATATGAGTATTGAAGAAGATCCTAATGTCGAAGAAGAGAGAAGGCTTTTTTATGTTTCAGCAACAAGAGCAAAAAAAAGACTAAGTTTTTTTTGCTCTTCATCTAGGAAAATTTGGGGAAGAGCTGAATTTAATAGAACTCCTTCAAGATTTTTAGATGAAATAGATCCATCACTTATTAGAGAAGAAGGATCTAAACCAATAAAATTCCATGAAGATTTAGATATTTTTAGTAATAGTGCTTTAGATTATAGACGAAAACAAAATATAATTAATTCTAACAGTTGGAAAGCTACAACAGATACTTCAAACTTAATTCATCAAGGATTTGCAGAAAATAAGAAAAAATTTAAATTTGATAAAAATAATGAAGTACAAGATATCGAGTCAATATTTAAAGTCGGAGATAGAGTTTTAAATGAAGAGAAAGGAAGAGGTTGGGTAATCAGCTCTTCTATAAGTCATGATAGAGAGATAATAAGTGTAAAATATGATTCTGGTATTGAGGCAAAATATATAAGTAAATTTGCAAAATTAGAAAAGTTGTATGATGAAATGTAATTTTTTATTCAAACTAAAAATAGGTATTGAAAAATACTTGTTATATACTAGACAAAAAGTATAAATTTATGCTAAATATTTAGAAGTTGCGTGTAGAATTATTCTGCACTAATGAATTATGAAGTTTTTTGACAGAATTTATATGATGGCGGCAAAATAAATTAAGGTGAATAATATTTATTTTGTTAAAAATATAATAAATAAGAATATATAGAGAAAGAACCTTCTCAAGTTTTTTCAATATATAGTAATTATTGTTTTATTTTTCCATTTTTAAGTCTTAAATTATTTTACTATTATTTAATAGTGGAGAAGTAGGATTCTCAAATCCCTTATACCCGACCTTTCCTTAGGGATTAAAGCTATTATAAGAATTGTATTTATAGTTTAAGAAGAACTTAAATTATACGCTATTTATTTTTTGTCATTAAGAAATTGGTATTATTACCAATTAATATTTAATAAGAGTTTCGGCTCTTAATGTAATAGGGTATTAAACATGAAAACTATTTTTGTAAAGCCACTAACAATGGAGAAAAAATGGTATGTAATAGATGCAGCTGGTAAAGATTTAGGCCATGTTGCAGTTGCTGCCGCACGTATTCTTCGTGGAAAAAACAAACCTGAGTACGTACCTCACCAAGATATGGGTGATTACGTTATCATCATCAATGCTGCACAAGTTGCAATGTCTGGTAAGAAATTTACTGATAAAATGTATTACAGACACTCTAACTTCCCTGGTGGTTTTAGAGCTACAAACTATGCAGATATGCTAAAAAGAAAACCTGAATTCCCAATGGAACACGCTGTTAAAGGTATGCTTCCTAATGGACCATTAGGTCGCAGTCTTTTTAACAACATGAAAGTATATGCTGGTTCAGAACATCCACATATGGCTCAAAAACCAATTTCGGTTGAAGTATAAGGGAGCGTAGAATGGCTAAAAAAGATGCAAAAACAAATATAAACCTAGGTACAGGTGTAGGTAGAAGAAAGACTTCAATTGCACGTGTATACTTAAGAGAAGGTAAAGGCGCAATTGTTGTTAATGGTAAAGATGCAGATTCTTACTTTGCAAATCCATTATTAGTAAGTCTTTTAAAACAACCTTTAACAATAACAGAAACTTCAGATAAATTTGATATTGTTATTAACTGTACAGGTGGTGGAGTTGCTGGACAAGCTGGAGCTTGCCGTCATGGTATTGCTCGTGCTTTATGCGACAATGATGAAGCTTACCGCAGTGCTTTACATACAGAAGGTTATATGACTCGTGATGCACGTATGGTCGAAAGAAAGAAATTCGGTCAAAGAGGTGCACGTCGTAAATTCCAATTCAGCAAACGTTAATTTTATATTATGGTCGTTGCGACAATCAAGAGGAGAGTTTTTCCAGAAGGTGTTTATGTACTTTCAAAGGAGTGCTCTCCTTTTTTTATTCCAAATTCTTTTTTAATTGAATTTTCTATACCTTTTTATGAAGAGGGTTATGAAGTAGATGAATCTTTATATAATAAATTAAGAGAAATAAATGATTGCTATTTGTGTAGAAAAAAAGCTGTTGATTTATTAGCTCGAAGAGATCATAGTGTTTTTGAATTAAAAACAAAACTCAAAGTTAGAAATTTTTTAGATTCTTCAATAGAAAATGCAATTGAATATGTGATTGAAAAAAAATATTTAAATGAAGAGAGATATTGTGAAAACCTAATTAACAAAAGATTAGTTAGAGGGGAAGGAAAATATCTTATTTTACAAAGATTGAATCAAAAAGGTGTTTCATCATCCCTTGCCAATCAAGTATATGATCAAGTTGTTGATATTGAAAAAGAAAAAGAAGCTTGCCTTATCTCGTTGAATAAAGTTATGCAAAAATATGAAGATATAGATATTGTAAAAAGCAAAATGTTAAAAAAAGGGTTTTCAAATTACATTGTAAAAAAATGTTTAGAAGATATTAACTAATCATATGGACAAATTATAATAATTGTATATGGCTTTTTATAATATTATTGAGTATTATAGGTGAACTATGTTAGAAGAATTTTTAGAAAGTATTATTAATAGTATTCCAAGCGGTGTTTTGGGAATGGTAATTTTATTTGCAATAATTGCAATATCTTTAGCGGTTTTGGGAAAAGGTGCAGATATTTTAGTTGATGAAGCTGTATCTTTATCGTACAGATGGGGCGTGCCTAAAATGTTAATTGGAGCAACGATAGTAAGTTTAGGAACAACTCTTCCTGAAGTTACAGTATCAGTTGTTTCTGCTTTACAAGGTTCTCCAGATTTGGCAATGGGAAATGCAGTAGGATCAATAATTTGTGATACTGGCTTAATTTTAGGTATTGCTGCATTAATTAATCCTCTCCCTTTTAAAAAAGAGGTAGTTAGAATACAAAGTTGGATTCAATTTGCCGCAGGAGTTTTATTAGTTCTTGTTGCTTTTGTTTTTGGGAATGGTTTTAATTCTTTCTCAAATGGAGGGAATATTCCTCAATTTATGGGTTGGGTTTTCTTAGTAATATTAGTATTTTATATATTTAACACCATAAGATTATCTAAAAAAGGTGAAATTGTTGAAGGTGGTGAAAACTTAGAAATTGATAATTCTTCAACAGTTTTAATTTTTATCAAACTTTTTGTTGGAATTGCTTTAGTAATTATCTCTTCAAAAGTGCTAATTCCTACAGTTCAAGAAACTGCTATTAGATTATATATCCCTGAAACTATTATTGCAGCAACTCTCGTTGCATTTGGAACAAGTTTACCTGAATTAATTACAGCAATAACAGCAACACGTAAAGGATACGGGGATTTGGCTATTGGTAATATTTTAGGGGCTGATATTTTAAATGTTCTTTTTGTTGTAGGAGCTGCAGCTTCAGTTACTAAGGGTGGATTGTATGTTGATATCCATTTCTTTAAATTATTATTTCCAGCAATGTTGTTCGTATTATTAGTATGTAAGCTTGCAATTACTTTTTCAAAAGAATATTTAAATAGAGTAGTGGGGGCTATATTATTATCGGCTTATTTGTTGGTAACTATATTAAGTTATGTTATTGCAATTTAAATAAACAATTAAAATTTGATAGAGTATAAAAAAAGATCCACCAATTGGCGGATCTTTTTTGATGTAACTCTAAATATTAAAGAACACGGAATGCTTTGCGACCAGCATATTTAGCTGAATCACCTAAGTAATCTTCAGTTCTCATTAATTGGTTATATTTAGCTAATCTGTCAGAACGGCTCATTGAACCAGTTTTAATCTGTCCAGTTTCTAAAGCTACTACTAAGTCAGCAATAAAGCTGTCTTCTGTTTCACCTGAACGGTGAGAAACAATAGCTGTATAACCGTTACGTTGTGCTAAATCAATAGCTTCGAAAGTTTCTGTTAAAGTACCAATTTGGTTAACTTTGATAAGAATTGAATTTGCAACACCTTGATCTAGACCCATTTGAAGTCTTTCTGTGTTAGTTACAAATAAGTCATCACCAACTAATTGAACTCTATCTCCAATTCTGTCAGTTAACATTTTCCAACCTTCCCAGTCATCTTCAGCCATACCATCTTCAATAGAAATGATTGGGTAACGATTTGCCCAGTCTTCCCACATATCAACCATTTGTGCACTAGTTAATTTGTCACCTGTTGACCATCTTAGTTCATATAATTTTGTTTCTGTGTTATATAATTCAGATGAAGCAGGGTCTAATGCAATCATGAAATCACCATCGCGACCAGTTGTATAACCAGCTTTTTCGATAGCTTCCATAATTACTTCTAAAGCTTCTTCGTTTGATTTAAGATCTGGTGCGAAACCACCTTCATCACCAACACTAGTATTGTAACCACGACCTTTTAAAACAGTCTTTAAGTTGTGGAATACTTCTGCTGTCATTCTAACAGCTTCTCTAATAGAGTCAGCACCAATAGGCATTACCATAAATTCTTGGAAGTCAACTTTGTTATCACTATGAGCACCACCGTTAATAATGTTTGCCATTGGAACAGGTAATGTACATGCATGATAAGCACCAAGATAAGCGAATAAAGGTCTATCTAAATAATCTGCTGCTGCACGAGCTACTGCCATTGAAACACCAAGAATTGCATTTGCGCCTAATTTACCTTTGTTTGGGGTACCGTCTAGAGCAATCATTGCTTGGTCGATAGCAACTTGATTAAGAGCATCCATTCCTTCGATTTCTGGAGCAATAATGTTGTTAACATTATCTACAGCTTTTAAAACACCTTTACCTAAGAAACGGCTTTTATCGCCATCACGTAGTTCAACAGCTTCGTGAACACCTGTAGAAGCACCAGAAGGTACTGCTGCACGACCCATGAAACCACTTTCTAAAATAACATCAACCTCTACTGTAGGGTTGCCGCGTGAGTCAAGGATTTCCCTTGCTTCAATTGATTCAATAATACTCATGATTTTACTCCTGATATTTTTTATATCGTGTATAAAATATCTTAATTTTTTGACTAATTGTCAAGGTTTATAGCTATTATCCTTTAATAAGAAAGAAGAAAAAAGGGGTATAATGATAAAAATATATCTTTTTTCTTATTTTATCCTAATAATCTTCTCAAATTTTGTTTTCTAAAGTATTATAAAGCAAGGAGTAATTTATGGATATAGAAAATAATAAACTGCCCCCTTTAAACTCATATTTATTAAAAAATATTATTTTTTCTATGGAAAACCAAGAAACAATGGGGTTTTTAGATTTAATAAGTGGTGAAGTTGTAGAGGTGTCAAATATACATGATACAGTTGTAGTAAAAAAAAGCTATAACTCTAAAGAGCTTGTTTCTTTGTCTATTAATAAAAATAAAGATAGATTCTTAGCACTTCCAACTTGGGGTTCAATTGAAGGCTTTAAAATAAGAGAACAATTTATAAAAGATATAAAAAATCCAATATACAAGAAGGCTTTAAATCATGTGTTTCATACTGGACGTGGAGTCTTTAGAAAATTTAAGGAAGTATTAAAAGAAAATCCAATTATTGAAAGACAGTGGTTAGAATATAAATCTAAGTATATGCAAGCCATTGTAATTAATTGGTATCAAGAATGTGAAGGCTATATGAATCTAACAAATTTGGATCCTGAAGCAGAAGAATTACCAAATGATTTATTAATAAGTGATTTTAAATTCACTAATAAAGTAAGTGTAGATGATATATTTGAAGTAAATGAAATAAAGAAAACACTTCATAGTAAATTGTCTGATATTGAGAAAATTCTTGTTGAAAGAAGACCTAGCATCAATAACTTAAATAATAATATCAATTATTTTATTGCAATAAATCTTGAAGATGAAATAGTCGCATATATTGAATGGGATAAAATTAATGAAGATATTATTGAAGTTATTTCATATGGAGTCATTGAAGAATATAGAGGATTAGGTATTTTTAGCTTACTCTTTGATAAGCTTATGAGACAAGCAATGAGAGAGAAGTTTAAAAAATTAATTATATTTAACCCTAAATTTATGCAAAATTTTAATGATTTTATAGGGAATAGTATATTTTCGTGTAACTATAGTTATTCGATAGTTGATATACTTAAATGGAATCAAGAAGTTGAATCCACTGAGATAATGGATGTTTAGGTATTAGTTTTTTAATAAATTAATAATAAAAACGGTTAAAAAAGTATAAAAAAACAATAAAAGGGTATTTTTTTATTGTTTTTCTAGTATAATTGAAAAATAGGATATAAATATTTATTTGGTATGAAATTTGTTGCTTTTAAAGCACTAGAATGCTGAATAATACTTATTTCGAATGTATGAAGATATATGTATTAGGGTGTGTATGGAGTGTATTTTTTTCTTGACATATATAAATACCCTTGTTACAATCCAAGATATATATATGTAAATTAAGGGATTCAGTGTGATTTTTTGCGCACTCCCGAAACTATTTGGAGGAAGTATGAAGAAGGTTTCTACTTTATTATTAACAGGTCTTATTGGTTCAAGTATGTTATTTGCAGGCTTATCAGGTACTGCAAAAGTTTCAAACACACTAGTTGATTTTTCTGATAATTCTTTTGGTTTTGCAAATTCAACAGAATGGGATGCTAGCGTAGAATTATATGCTGCAACAGCTGAAGCTAAGGGTGAAGGCGATGTTTATGCAGAAGTTGCTGCAACTTTAACATTAACAACATCAGCTTTAGATCAAGATACTATGTCTGAAGATGATGATTTCGATTATGCTGAAGATGGCATTGCTGATGAAGCTTATAATGGCTATTCTTTAGTTATGGAAAACACAAGACTTATAGCTGATGTTTCTTTTGATTATGCTAATGTTGTTGGTGATGGTTGGAAAGTAAGTATTTTAGGTGTTAATGGTCCTGTAGATTATGCTGCAGATACAATTGCTTTAGACGATGATGGCGATGCTTATAACTATAGTGTAGTTGGTACTACAACAGCTGGTGTTGCTGTAACTTTAGATGATTTAGGAACAGTTTCAGTTGGTTATACAGGTGATTTTGATGACTTAACAGCAACAAAAGGTTATGGTTCTTTAGAACTTGCTGAAATGGAAGTTTCAGAAGGCATGACTGCTCAAGTATCTGGTTCATTAGCAATTGATAAAACTTTAGCAAATAATGTTGAAGTAGCTGGATCTGTAAAATTAGCTTATGCTGCTGATGATTATTCTGCAAGTGTTGCTGCTGATTTAGGTTATGATGCTGCTGGTGTTGGTGCTGATGTTTCAATGAGTGTTGCAATGGATCCTATTTCTATTGATGCTTATTTCGGTACTTCTAATACTAATGGAGATTTTGACTTTGCTGATACAGCTATTGCTGCTACAGCAACTAACTTATTAAACGTAAAAGTTGTTACTGACTTAGCTAGTTTTGATGTTCCTGTAACATTAACATTAACTGGTTTAGATTTAGTAAACGTTCAAGATTTAGATGCAAAAGCTTGCTTAGCAGTTAGTGATGAATTATCAACTTATGTAAGTGGTGGTTATGTTCTTAATGGTGGTGCATGGTGTGTAGGTGCTGGTTTAACTTATACTGTTGATGCTTATACTTTAGCTGCTGATGTATCTTATGATGGCGATTTAGCTGCTAGCGCATCTGTAGAAAGCACAACTTTAGTTGATGGTGCTACATTAAGCTTAGCATGGGCTGATGGTGAGGATTTATTAGGCGGAACTTATGGTTCAATCACAGCTGCTTGTGAAATTGCTTTCTAATAAAGAAAACTGACATTATAAATAAAAAGGGCTGTTCATTAGAACAGCCTTTTAATTTGTAAAAATAATTAAATCAATTTAAAGTAAATCTACTTTTGAAAAATCTATACTACCATCTTCATTAATTAATTCTTCATTTGCATGGACCTTTTCTACCTTTACGATCAACATTTCATGAGATCCTGTCATAATTGAGTCTACAATTGTACCTTCAATATTTACAGGGCAATCACTTAGCATTGGACAATCAATTAAATCTGCTTTAACAGTATTAATATCTTTTAATTTGTCTTCATCTCTACCACTAATTGTTCCAAGATACTTGTATTCTTTAGCAAAATCTTTAGTTACAATATTTACAACCATAACACCACTTTCTTTAATTAGATTATAAGAAAAGCGACTAGGTACAATTCCTACCATTAGCATTGGTGGATCATAGCTACAGTTTCCAGCATATGCAACAGCTAATGCATTTTCTCTTCCATCTTTTCCTTTGCATGTAACCAAAATATTTGGTTTAGGAGCTAAACTATTTTTTTTAATTGCTTCTTTTTTCATTTTACACCTCATTTCAATTTTATAAATCATTTGAATAAAGTTCAATAATTTATAACTTAAAAAGACAAAATTATTTGGCATAAGTCAATAATAATTGGACTAAATTTATGTATCCTTTTAAATTTAGTTTCAAAATTTCAAAAATAATTAAAAATAATGCTTAATTATCTTGCTAGAGATTAATCAAAACAGTAAATTAACTTAAAGGAGAATTTTGATGCGAATAACAATTAGTGAAGATAAAAAAGATTTAGGCGTTCAAGCTGCTAAATTAGGTGCTTCAAAAATATTAGAAGCAATTGATGAAAAAGGTTATGCAACAATTGTATTAGAGTCAGGTGCAAGTCAAATTGAAACATTAAAAAATCTTGCTCTTTTCAATAATATTCCTTGGAATAAAGTTCGTGTTCTTCAGTTTGATGAATTTATTGGAATTGAACCAAACTCTCCTAAAAGTAATACCTATTTTTTACAAACTAGATTCTTGAATATATTAGGGGAAACAAAGATTAAATGTTTTCATCCCCTTGGAACAACAGAAGAAGCTGTAAAAGAAGCTAATGAAATAGCTCAAGATTTAGAGATTGATGTTGCTTTTTCATGTATTGGTGAAAATGGACATTTAGGATATAATGATCCTCCTGCAAATTTTGAAACAAATGATGCCTATATAGCTGTTGATTTAGATTTAAGAAGTAGAAAGCAATTAGTTGGTGAAAAATGGTTTAGTAAATTAGACGAAGTACCAACTAGAGCAATAACTTTATCAATTAGAAAGTTGTTGAGTGCAAAAAATATTATCGTATCATGTCCTGATCAAAGAAAAGCTAGAGGGGTAGCAACTTGTTTATATGGTCAAATGAGCCCTTTGCAACCTTGTACTGCATTAAGAAGAAAATCTGAATGTGATTTATTCTTAGATAAACCTTCTTCTATGTTGATTTTAAGCGACAATAGACCAAAAAATCATTAAATGAAAAATAAGATAAAAGATTACATCCAGATTATATTGGGTACAATGATTTCTGGTTTTGGTATTGCTTGCTTTATTACTCCGGCCAAAATAGCTTCCGGAGGTGTTAGTGGTATTGCAACAATTATTTACTATTTATCTGGTGTAGATACTGGTTTAACAATGATTTTAATTTCATTACCTCTTTTTATAATTGGAATGAAAATATTTGGACCGGTATATGGTTTAAAAAGTTTTGTTGGTATGACTTTGTTATCTGTTTTTGTATCATTGTTTGGACAACTTACAGATTATCAAGGATTTCTAGAATATACAGATAAAGTAGATATATTATTATCTGCAATCTTCGGTGGTGTACTTGTTGGTGGTGGAATTGGTTTTGTTATGAGGGCTGGTTCAAATACTGGAGGAACTGATATTGTTGGACAAATTTTAAATTTGTTCACCCCTCTAAACTTAGGAACTTGTGTATTTCTCTGTGATGCTGTTGTTGTAATTATTGGTGGTTTAGTATTTGGATTAGAAAGAGCTTTATTTGCAGTATGTGCTCTCTATATTTCAGGACAAACAATAAATTTTGTAGTAATGAGTTTGGGAAATAAATACGCAAAAACAGCTTATATTGTAAGCGATAACTACGAAAGGATATCTGATAGGATAATTAATGAATTACACCGTGGTGGGACTCTATTGAATGGTAAAGGTATATATACACAACAAGGAAGAACAATGCTTATGGCTGTTGTCCCAAATCAAGTTATAAATCAATTAACTCAAATAGTGCATGAAGAAGATGAAAAAGCTTTTATGTTTGTTCATGAAACATATCAAGTTTTAGGTTATGGCTTTGTTCCATTATCAAAAATGCTCGATTCAAATAAAAGTAGGCCTGTTCCAAGGAAAAATAATATAGCAAAAAAAAACTAGGGTAATCCCTAGTTTTTTAATGCAATTAACATTTTATTTTTCAGTTTTTTGTTTGATTGCAGCCATAAATTCTTCGTAGCCACCTTTTAAATCAGCACTTGGTTCATAATCTACTAAAGGATAATTTTCAATAACGAAATCAATATCTTTATCACCACGACCAGAGAGATTAACTAGTAAATTTACATCTTTATCTAGTTCTTTAGCTCTCTTAATAGCGTAGGCGACAGCATGACTTGATTCAAGGGCAGGAATAATACCTTCCATTCTTGATAATCCATAAAAAGCTTCTACTGCTTCTCTATCTGTTGCATAGTGATATTCTACTCTATTAATGTCTTTTAAATAACAATGCTGAGGGCCAACACCAGGATAATCTAATCCACTTGCAATTGAGTATACTGGTAAAGGAGCACCTTCTTCATCTTGAAGCAAATAGCATTTGAATCCATGAATCATTCCCTTTGAACCTTTTGTAATAGTAGCAGCATGATCTGGTGTGTCGATGCCTCTTCCAGCTGGTTCTACACCATGAATTCTTACATCTTTATCTTCTAAGAACCCACTAAATATACCTGCTGCATTAGATCCACCACCAACACAAGCAATAATTTCATCAGGTAGTTTACCTGTTAATTCTAGCATTTGAATTCTAGCTTCTCTTCCTACAACAGATTGGAAATCTCTTACCATCATTGGGAATGGATGAGGACCAACAACTGAACCAATACAATATAATTGTGTAATTGGATCTTCAAGATAAGCCTCAAAACAAGCATCAACTGCATCTTTTAAAGTTTTAGTTCCTCTTGTTACTGTAACTACTTTTGCACCTAATATTTTCATTCTTGTTACATTAGGAGCTTCTTTTTTTACATCTACTTCACCCATGTAAATATCACACTCTAGGCCAAGAAGTGCAGCGGCTGTAGCAAGAGCAACACCATGTTGTCCAGCACCAGTTTCAGCAATAATTTTTTTATATCCCATTCTTTTTGCAAGAAGAGCTTCTCCTACACAGTGATTGATTTTATGTGCACCTGTATGGTTTAAATCTTCTCTTTTTAAATATATTTGAGCTCCACCAACAGCTTCACTCAATCTTTTTGCATGAAAAATTGGAGATGGTCTTCCAACGTAATGTTTTAAAAGATATTCATATTCTTCTAAAAATGAAGGATCTTGTATTGCTATATTATATTGTTTAGTAACATTATCCATAATTTCTTGTAATTGAGGAGGAATAAAGGAACCACCATATTCTCCGAAAAAACCTTCATTATTTGGTAAGTTTTCTGTATTAATACCTTTTGTTATTAAGTTTGTCATTTTTATCTCCTTGTGTTTCTTCAAATAGAAACTTTCTGTGTTGAGTGTATGTTACTATAAACAGAAACAAAATGTCAAGCTTTATTTTATTTTTATAATTGATTTTGCATAATTTATTTGATCTTCTAATAAATCAACTAATGGAAATGGTAAATCATTAATATTAAACCAATCAGACTCCAACGTTTCTTCGATAAATTTGTTCTCAGTAGAATAAGGCACTTGGGAAAGATAAGTATTCCAAATAAACTTTTTGTCTCTAATTTCGTCAATTAATATAAGATTTTCTTTAATAATAATTCCTGTTTCTTCTAGGCATTCTCTGATCGCTGTTTTTTTAAAATCATTTTCATCAATATCTTCCATTTTTCCACCTGGAATACCCCAGAATCCTACATTAGGGAAATATTTTCTTTTCCCTAATAAAATTTCAATATTATCATTTTTTATTTTATATATTAATATAGCTGCACCTTTACAATTTTTTTCCATTTTATCCTCATTATATTTATATAAAAAAATATATAATCCTCTTTCCTTTTTGACTTGTTCAACATATTATAGTGATATGGAATTTGAATTATCTAAAATATTACCTTTTTATAATAAATTAAGAACTAGTGATAAACTAGCCCTAGATAGAGTGATGAGACGAAAAATTGATAAAGGCTCTTTACTTCCAAGATGCTCAGGTGTTCTCTGTGTTTTAACAGGGCGGCTTAGAGTATATATTGTCAATGAAAATGGTAAAGAAATAACCCTTTATAGGCTCTTTGCTGGTGAAGTTTGTGTTTTATCTGGAAGTTGTGGAATCAGAAATATTAGTTTTGAAGTACATGTCAAAGCTGAAGTAGATACTACTTTGATGACTATTAGTAGCAAAATTTATCATAGTTTAGAAGAACGATATCCTGAAGTAACTACTTTTACAAATTCAGTTATGGCTGCAAGACTATCTGATGTTATGTGGACACTTGAACAGGTTGCTTTTAGCAGTATGGATAGAAGAGTAGCTTCTTATCTAATAGAACAAAGGGCAATTACACAATGTGATGATCTCTCAATTACACATGATGAAATTGCCCGTGATTTGGGTACTGCTAGAGAAGTCGTCTCTAGAATGTTAAAGTATTTTCAAAATGAGGGGTGGATAATTCAAGGCAGAGGTAAGGTATCAATAAAAGATTACTCTGCCTTGTATGATATCTCTGCTTAGTTTATAAACCTAGCATTCTTCTTAGGCCAGGTTCTTGGTTAACACCAGCTACTTGGCTTTTAATTTTACCATTTTCAAAAACAATTAGAGTAGGAATACTCATAACACCAAATTGTTGTGCTAAAGCTGGTTGTTCATCTACATTAATTTTGCAAATTTTAGCTTCTTTTTCACTTACTGTATTTTGGAAGTTTTCTAAAATAGAACCTTGCATTCTGCAAGGGCCACACCATGCTGCCCAAAAGTCTACCAATACTGGTACATTAGATTTTAGTACTTCTTTCTCAAAATTTTCACTAGTAATATGTGTAATCATTTTTCTTCTCCTATTTAATTTGCTGCGAATATTATTTATTTCTCGTTTATGTAAATAATATATCAATATTATAAACTTTTGTAGGTGATAAAGTCACCTAAAAATAAAAAAGTAAAATAAATATGAATTTATAGGCTTTTACAAAAATCTATTTATATTATACATTATTTTTATGAAATATAAACATTTATTATTTGACGCAGATAATACTTTATTTGATTTTACTCTAGGTGAAATAGAAACTTTTAAGAAATTAGGGAAAATATATGATTTTGAAGTTTCAACTTTTATAATGAGTGAATATCATCGTATAAATAAAGCTTGCTGGAAAGCCTATGAAGAAGGGACTTTATCTCAAGATAGATTAAGAGTATTGAGATTTGAGAATTTTATAAAATATTTTGATTTAAATATTGACCCAATTGATATGGAAGAAAATTTTACAAGAATTTTATCATCTCAAACCCATCTTATTAAAAATACCCATCAAGTATTATCTTTTTTAAAAAATAAAGGCTATAGCCTTCAAATGATTACTAATGGATTAGTTGAAGCTCAATATGGAAGATTAAAATCAACTAAATTAGAACCTTATTTCTCAAATATTTTCATAAGTGGGGAAATGGGCTGTCAGAAACCAGATGTTGAGTATTTTGAAAAGGTTTTAAATTCAATCAAAGCAAAAGAATCTGAGTGTTTAGTCATTGGTGATAGGTTAGAAAGCGATATTTTAGGTGCGATGAATTCTAATATTGATTCAGTTTGGTTGAATTTAAAAAATGACAATTTACCCTCAATATATAAACCAACTTATATAATTAAGGAATTGGATAATCTCATTGACTTATTAGTTTAAGATAATTTTAATTTAGATCTAAGTTCTCTTAGTTTAATTTTATCCTCTTCTGATATCCTTTTACTTTCAATTGCTTTTTGAATAGCTATTTGATTAACTTTTTTATCTATTCTTTCTGAAAACATATAGGGGTAGGTTTTTTCTCTTTGTTTTGCTAAGGCGGTGGCAAAAGCCCATCCTAATGCCATTTGAACATAATATTGATTGCTTTTAATTGATGATAAAACCTTTAATGTATTATCAATATTTAAATCATCTATAAAATAATTCATCAAGCATATAACTGAAAATCTTTTGTCCCAATAATTTGTAGAATTAATATTATTTAGAATATATTTATGAAAGTCTTCTTTAATTTTATTTGAAGGTTTAATTGCCGCAGCAAATAAGTCATTAGTTGCCCAGCTATTATTAAATTTTAATAATTTATTTAGATATTCAAAATATAAATCTTTTTCAAGAGTTTTTGAAATATTTGTAAAAACAAAATATGTTACTACAACTTCTTCATAGTATAAGGAATCTTTGTAATCTATAAAGTCTTTTATGTGTTGTAATCCTTCACTTTTTGCAATATCTTTAGCTATTTCTTTTTGCACTGGAGTTGGGATTCCAAGTATAATATATTCTTCGTTTATTTTAAGGCGATTGGAGAATTCAGATAGTGAAGCTTTAGATAATTTAGTAAGCATGTTTTTTAAATCAGTTTGTTTCATATTTGCCTCTTATTTGTATTATAACAAGGAATTAAATTAAAATAAATAATACATTTTTGTAAAATAGTTTACAAATAAAACAAATTTGTTTACTAAAAAAATAATACTTATATTAATTTGCATAATAGAATATTAAAGAGTATAATGACTCAATAATTGGTATATTATTTCATAAATTAATTAGGCAATGGGGAATCTAGAAATGAACAAACAAAATGATATTGATATAATGAAATCAATATGCATAGAATTTTTAAGCACATGCTTTATTTTAAAAGATGTTTGTTGTTGTGATAAATATTTATTTACTCATGCAAAATTGATAAATGAAGAAACCAATATATCATATAATAATAAAAATTTGATTATTGATTATTTATTAAATGATAAAAAATATAATGGTTATAAAATTGCAAATGTAAAAACTATTAAAACTGACCAGGATACTGGTGTTGTTTCTTTGCTTTTATATTTAAAAGAAAATTATGAAATCCCTGTTAATTTTACTTGTAAACTTAATAATAATAAGTATCTTATTGAAAAGATTTATATTTCTAGAAAAAGAGTAAGAGAAATAAATAATCAAGAAGAGAAGAAGAATCAGGATCTGTTTGAATTTTTAGAAATAAATGACAGGGTAGAAATTGAAAGAGAAAACTTAATTAATTCTATTGCTGGAGGCTATTGTAGCTTTAAAATTATTAACTCATATATAAAACCCTATAGTTTTTCCTATAAGCTACCGAGTTTTTTTGGTTATTCAAGAGAAGAGTTTTCTAAGATTTTCTATAATAAAATAATTAATAATATTCCATTAAGTAAGAGAAAAATAGCAATTGAAGAAATTGAAAAAGCTATTTCCTCCAATATACCTTATTCTACAACTATGGAAATTATTAATAAAAAAGGAGAAATTAATGCAGTTTTTTTAACCTTCAAAAAAGTATTAGATTTTGAAGGTAATCCCTATTTAAATGTATTAATTTTAGGTAATAATTCAGAAGTTAAGTTACATAAAGATATTTTAAATTATATGAGTGTTGGTATAGTTGTTACTCAAATAAAGACAAATAAAGTTATCTTTATTAATAACGCTGCCAAACAAATAATTAAAGATTGTTTATTTCAACCTAATTCTAGTTTTGATGTTTTTTCAATATCAAAAGCAAATAAAATTCTCTCAAAGGGAGATTTGGCCCATACTTCTGAAGATAATGTATATGAAAAAAAATGTCCTTCAGGTATTTATTTAGAGATAAAAGAGAAAAGGATTGAGTGGCTTGGTGATGAAGTAAATATAAAAATTATTACAGATATTAGCTCTAAAAAGAAAATTATGGCCATTCGTCATTTAGTGTGGGTAAGTTGCTATCCTAGTTTTACGTAGGGTAAATCAAGACCTGCACTTTGAAGGAAAATCATATCTCTAAAATGGTTCATATTTCGAAATCCTCGTGCTCTTCTTTTTACTAATGAAATTACAGAATTTGTTCCTTCAAGCATTGCATTAGTTGTTCTGTATGTAAAGTAGTTAATAATTTCTTCCATATTTCTTCTTAGAGACTTGGCAACTTTTCTCATCTCTTCAAGTCTTGAAAGAAGCATCCATCTAGTTAATTTCATAATACGCACTCTTGCTTCATCTTTAGTAAGACATTCAGCATATATTGCCTGTAATTCAAGTCTCATCCTATATGCTCTACCTGTTCCAAGTTTTTGTTTACTTAATCTATTACAAGTGTTTTGTTGATACTCTGTAAGATCTTCTGGATTCTTTAGCCATATATATTTAGTTTTCTTCTCAATTTTTCCTTCAGATGCCTCTCTTCTTCTTACTTTATCCACTCCATCATTCATCATTTTAACTACATGAAATTTGTCCACGACTACTTCTGAATTAGTAAACTTGCTTTTCATTGCGTTTCTAAAACCATGAGTCATATCAGATGTAACAACAAGAACATCCTCTTTTATTCCACCTTTTTCTATAAATTTCTTACTAAACTTATTAACAGTATCAATTCCCTTACCTAGAGTTACATATAAGACATATGATTTATTTGATTCTTTATCCTTTGTCATGAACACAGTTATGTAATTGTGGCCGCGATGGCTATACTCATCCACACCGATATGTGAAATCTCATTAAACTCAAGCTTTTCATAAGCATCACGTACATATAACTCT
>RZYO01000176.1 GCA_009930325.1 Spirochaetia bacterium
TTTACTGCATTTTGTAAATTTTTACTATGTACTTGTTCTAACTGCTTATTATATAACGGAATCAAATATTTAACATCCCATGCAGCGTATTTAATCACTCTTTCGGAATAAGCTTCTTTTACGATAGCTCCCCTAGCTTCTTTATCTAAAAAGACATCTAAATAATTTTTAACACACGCTTGTAAAGTTTTACTACGACTCCCATCTTTATGTCCTAAATATAGTAATTTCTCTATAAGGTGTGTGTCTATTATATTATGAGGTATAATATGGTATTTATATAAAAATTTTATATCAAATTTAGAATAGTGCGCTATAAATGTTAAGGAAGTATCCTCAAAAATAGGTTTAAGTAATTGCCAATCTACAGTATTATCGAAAACATATTGAGTATCGAAAGTTCCTAATTGGACAGATAATAATTGTTTAGTATGGGGGTCTAATCCGTCTGTTTCTGTATCAAAACCTAATAAATTACCTAAATTTTTAACCCCAATTATTCCTTCAGCTGGTGTTATAACTTTATAAAAATCGGAAGAATTATATAAGGATTTTTGATTACTTACTACATATATCATATTAATTTATTAAAATAGGGAGGCTTTAACCTCCCTATGTGATTTACACTTTTATCCAAATACATAAAGTTTCGAAATCTAAGTGTATATTATATTGATGCATAAACTCTGCCCCTAAAATTCCTATTATTTTACCTTTAAAATCTGTATTTAATATTTTCAAAGGTTCATTAATGTCTACAATATTAAATTCTAAATCTTTAAAAGTAATTTTCCCATATTTTAAAGACCCTTTAACTTTATGTACTTTCTTGCTTCCGGCTAATCCGAAAATTTCAGTACTTTGTGTAAAATCGCTTTTTGTAAATAATCTAATAGTTTCTTCGTAGCTACTATTAATTATATTACTATTACTACCAGTATCTAAGATAAAATAAGCCATGGTATCTTTAATTTGCATCTTTATCACTGGGATTTGGAATTTAGAATAACTATGAGCAAAAGAAACTTTATATAAAGGTAGTTTATACTTCTTATATATATTTATTTTTTGTCTATACTTCCATAGGCAGTATATATTTATTGTTATTATTGTTAATATTATTGGAATCATTTAATGTAATCATTATAAGTTTCTATAACCCAGTGGAACCCAACCCACCTCGATTATTTATACCTAATTCTGATACTTGTATAAACTCTATTTTGGATATAAATAACCATTTAAGTTTAGTCCATATAGAAGCTTTTTGAGACAATTGAAGCCTAAATTGGCATAGTCTCTCCCCTTTATTACAGGAGGTTTTTCTCATAGCTATTGTAGGTAATTTCCATATATCATCTTTACCACAGTAAGAAGAATCTATAATACCTATACTATTAGTTACTAATAAACCTTTTTTTCCAAATAAACTACTTCTCGCTGCTAAAATAGCTTCATAACCTTTAGGCAGCTCCATTGCTATCCCTAAATTAATTAATTTAGAATCATATTGAATTACATTATCATCCATATTAACTATAGGAGCTTTAAATGCCGTAAAATAAGGAGTTTTTAAATCGAACCAATCTCCTTTATCTAATATAGTCGGTAATAATTCAGGATCTACCACCTGACATTTAATTTTTAATTTCATACGTAAATAAGCATAATGAATAAGAACATTGGGTGCATTTTGTACAACCACCCTCATGTATTAATTTTTCCCCACACTCGGGGCACAAATCTTTTTCTTCGCCTTTAGGTATATATTTACCTAAAATTCTACATACAGCCGAAGTGAAGGAAGTAATACTTCCATCAGCCTTTTTAGCTACTTTTATTACAAAAGGTAATTTAGCACCTGTTCGTAATAACATAGATATATATAAAGTAGTTATTTTTTCAATAGAAGATTCAGATAAAGAATTCAAATTCTCTAATACATCCCCATCTTCTCCTACCCACCTATATACACCTTTTTTAACTTTAATAATTTCACCTTTTTGAGATTTAAATCCGGGAGGACTTATTGCTGCAAAAATTTCATAAGGTTTACCATCCAATAATCCTACAATTACAGCATAGGTAATTCCTTTAGATTTAGATATAAAACTCTCAGCTTGTAAACTTTTAGGTCTACTAGGAGCATCATACTGGTCAAAGCTAACTTCATTAGGAGTATCTTTAATAAGAATACCTGATCTACTAAATGATCTATATATCGTACAGCCCTTTAAATGGACTTCCATTGCATACTTATAAATATTCTCAATTTCTTCTACAGAAGTATGTTCTGGAAGATTTATGGTAGAACTAATACTGTGCGTAGTATATTTCTGAACAATACTTTGTAAATCAATCCTAAATTTGTAATCTAAATCGTCTGCACATAATTTATAATAAGGAGATTCTCTATAAATTTCTTCGGGAGTTCCTTTAATATTATTTAATTCTGCCCACTCATATAGTTTCCTATGGAATACTGTATAGACTTCAAAATTTTCCCCATCCACATCTCTCACTGCAGTTTTAGGACCGACATTACTAACCTTTCGCTTACGTTTATAATAAGGGGCAAATAATGGCTCTATACCACTAGCGCATCCAGCTAATATGCTAATACTACCTGTCGGAGCTACGGTGCTTAAAGATACATTTCTCCTACCGTACTTATGCATTTTCTTATATTGAAGGGGAAACTCTTCTTTAATAAAATCTATTAATTTAGAGCTCTCTTTATTAGTATATCCTACAAAACTTCCTTTCATAATAGCTAAATCAATAGTAGCATCTAATTCAGCCTTCATTTTAGTACGCATCAGCATTTCAGCT
This sequence comes from Spirochaetia bacterium, assembly GCA_009930325.1. Lineage (GTDB taxonomy): Bacteria > Spirochaetota > Spirochaetia > Sphaerochaetales > Sphaerochaetaceae > Pleomorphochaeta. The sequence continues at coordinate 2,833 of RZYO01000176.1, forward strand.
ATGTCAAGGGCATACCTTGGATTATCCTTAATATTATATTTACTTTTAACTAAATAATCAAATAATCCTGTTAGTCCGCATCCTATCCTCCTACCTTTCTTAGCAGTATTTTTTATAGTACTCCATAATTGATACTCAACGCTTTTTGGATTATTAATTTTTGTAAGAATTTGATCGATTTTAGTCTCCTCTAAGTCTACAAGATAATCTGCTAAAATTACCTGCTCATAGGCTCTTGAGTATACTTCATTCATATCTCCGGAATCAACAGTACTTAAATTAATAGCAAATAATCTACAAGCATCTTTATCACCTAAAGGTATTTCGCCGCAATTAGCTACATTTAGACCTCCAGTCCAGTAAGTATGAGATTCATTATCAACCGTAATGTTATATACTGGCTCTTTACTATTCCATTCAATATCTACAATAGGATGAGTTTTATCTAATGGATATATTTTCTCAATAGATAATTTTAAAGCATCCATTTTATATTTTTGAATAAATCCAATAGTATGATAAAAAATCTCCCTATCTGTACTAATATTAATATCATAACTTTCTTTACAGGTATAAATACCATTAGGAAATTCTGTATCTTTAGATTTATTAGTTGTATAATAGCTTCTAATTCCAACAGAAGATAGCATTAATTGTACTTCATCTCTGATATAAGGAGAAGCAGTTTTTAAAGTTACTCTTTTATTGACAACACTTCCATTTGCAGAATATAAACCTTTGAGAAATCCCCTTACTTTTTGAGGGTTACCTTCAATAAATCTACTAGGAATTTTTCTTTCATAAGTTTTAGGGAGCTCACTTGGTACTATTGTGGTTTGAATCTCAAAAGCATATTTTTTAATTCCAGACCTTTTCTTCTTTATAAGGGATTGAATATTAGAAGAAAAGTAGTCTTGGTCTTGTGCTCCAATACAAAGATAAACTAAACTATTACTCGCTGTATGAACACTTCCATCTCCTATTACCAAACCATCCATAATATCCATAGGATTTGGTTCAAAAGGAGGGGATTGAAATCCAGCTAATACATCAATTGTTTCTGCATCTTTTACTTCAATTTTAGTTCCTCTAGAAATAATTTTATGAGTATCAGTTCCATTAAAAGTTCCAGCTGTAGTTCTGTAATTATAAACATCCTTAATACCTGAACATTCTTTTTTTACAATAGTAGTCCATCCTTCTGAACTCCAAATAAAGTCTCCTACATTTATATTTTTAAAAGTTTTTATTCCAGTAGGAGTTAAAACTGTTGCCCACTCTGGTTGACAAGGGTTAGTACCTAGTTCTCTATATTGAGGATAATAAGAGCTTAAACTATAATCTATTATATTATCCCAAAGTAAAATACCAGGTTCTGCTGATTTATGATTAGCTTCAACTAATCTATGGAATAAATCCTGAGTTCTTGCAATTTTAACATACACATCCTTACCATTTATATTTATCATATATAAAGGATATTTGTAGGTGTAATCAATATTTTTACTTTTACGGTCAAATACTTCTAAATCCTCTTTTGTTAAGGTATCTTTACACCACTTTAATGGAAAATATTCTTGATTACTAGCTAAAGCTTCTGTAAATTCTTTAGTAATTTTTACTGAAATATTAGCCGCTGTAATCTTAGTTAAATCCTCTTTAGCACTTATAAATTCTAATACATCGGGATGGTCTACTGAAATACTAATCATAAGAGCACCTCTACGACCTTCTTGAGCAATAGTACTAGTTACCTTGCTAAATAAGGGCATAAAACTAACACTTCCAGAAGAAGTTTTAGCGTTATTATGAACAGATGCTCCTCTGGGTCTTAATTTACTAATATCGATGCCTACACCTCCCCTATATTTATATATAGAGGACATTTCTGAACATAATTGAAATATAGCTTCGGTAGAATCATCTTTTAAATCAATATAATAGCAATT
>RZYO01000042.1 GCA_009930325.1 Spirochaetia bacterium
ATTCTAATTAACCAATCAACAAAATACATTCTTGATTCGAACATTTTTTCATGTAACAAAATAGATCCTCTCATTTGTGTTGCACATACTGTTATTATCGGTAATAAATCTGCAGGGAATCCGGGCCAAGGAGCATCATCTACCTTATTTGTTAACCCGTTTAAACTTTTTTTCATTATCCTTTGTTGCTGAGATGGTACAAAAATATTATTTTTTCCTTGCTCAAAAAAATCAATTCCAATTTTTTTATATCCTAATTTTAAACTATTAATAATATTATTTTGAACATTATTTAATAATAAATTTCCTTTTGTAGCTGCGGCTAAACCTATAAAAGAGCCTACTTCCATATAGTCACAACCTATTGAAAACTCACAACCTCTTAATTTTTTAGAACCTGTTATCTTAAGTAAATTTGAGCCAATTCCTAAAATTTTACATCCCATTTTAACAAGAAATCTGCATAAATCTTGGACATGTGGTTCACAAGCTGCATTTTCAATTATGCTTTCGTCTGGGCACAAAGCACAAGCCATAAGTATATTTTCTGTTGCCGTTACAGAAGCTTCATCTAAAAAAATATGATTATTTTTAATATTATCACATTTAAAAATTAAATCACCATTACTATCAATATCACAATTACATCCTAAATAGCTTAATCCTGTAAAATGTGTATCTATTCTTCTCAGTCCAATAACATCCCCCCCAGGAGGAGGAATTTGAACCTTATGTAAAACAGCAAGCAAAGGACCAATTAATAAAATAGATCCACGAACTAATCCTATTTCATCTTTTTTTAATATTCCTTTTCTTTTTCCACTTTTTATTATTAATGTGTTATTATTTTCTCTTTTTATTGAAGAACCTATATCTGTTAACAAATTACACATGACTTCAACATCTTTAATATTAGGAATATTATGCAAAATTATTTCATCATCTGTAAGCAGTGTTGCTGCAAGTAAAGGTAAAGCTGCATTTTTATTTCCACTGATATTTACTTCTCCAGAAACAGGATTTCCTCCATTAATTATATATGAACTCATTTATAACTCCCATTAAAGATTTAAAATATTATAGCATAAATATATATAATTATTTATATTTTTTACCCAAAAAGCATACTTTGTCCCTTTACCAAAATTCAATTTATAAATATCCTTTATTTAACGTCGATTTGATAGCTCCCAGCTTGCGGACGTATAAAACTGCTAAAGAGGGAATGGAATTTTTTTTTGTTGTTCCTACACGCCCTCCTTCCACAGTTAATTTTAATATTATAAGGAAGGTCTTTTTATGATTTCTAATTTAAATAACCATGTTTTCACTTCTGAAAGTGTAAGTGAAGGACATCCAGATAAAGTCTGTGATCAAATAAGTGATGCAATTCTTGACGAATGTTTAAGAATAGACCCAACTTCTCGTGTTGCTTGTGAAACTCTTGCAACAACTGACAATGTAATAGTTGCTGGTGAAATTACAACAAAAGCAAATCTAAATATTGAAAAAATTATTAGAGATGTTATTAAAGAAATTGGTTATACTGAACAAGATTGTGGCTTTAGTTACGATACTGTAAAAATAACAAATTTAATCCACTCTCAAAGCTCTGATATTTCTTTAGGAGTAACAGAAAATACAAGTCTTTTTGGTAATCAAGGAGCAGGAGATCAAGGCATGATGTTTGGATTTGCTTGTGATGAAACAGAAGAATATATGCCTTTACCTATTTTCTATGCTCATAAGCTATTAAAAAAAGCAACAGAGCTTAGAAAAAGTAAAACAGTAGACTTTCTTCGACCAGATGCAAAAAGCCAAGTCTCGGTTGAATATGATAAAAACAATAAACCTTTAAGAATAACAGCTGTTGTTATGAGTCACCAGCATAATGAATCAATAACAAGAAAAGAATTAGAAACTTTTTTAATAAATGAAGTAATAAAACCGATATTAGAACCAACCAATTTATTAGATGAAAATACAAAATATTTAATCAATCCTACAGGTCGTTTTGTAATAGGTGGACCTAATGGAGATACCGGAGTTACTGGAAGAAAAATAATTGTTGATACATATGGAGGAATGGGAAGACATGGTGGAGGAGCTTTCTCAGGAAAAGATCCTTCAAAAGTTGATAGATCTGCTGCTTATATGGCTCGATATATTGCAAAAAACTTAGTTGCAAATAACCTTTGCAAGAAATGTGAAGTTGAACTTGCTTACGCTATTGGTGTTGCCGAACCTATTTCTATTTATATCAATACTTTTAATACTAGCAAATATAATTATAAAGAATTAGAAAATATTGTAAGAAATAATTTTGATTTAACACCAAAAGGAATTATAAATACATTAGATTTATTAAAACCTATTTATAAACAAAATGTTAATTATGGGCACTTTGGTAACAAAGCTGTAAGCTGGGAAAAAATAATAAAATTAAATCTCAATTAATATTTTTTTATAAAAAAAATTACTCTAATATATTTTAAAAAATGAAAAATATACCCCTTTATTGTACAAAAATTCAATATAAGGGGATTTTTTTATTTAATCAACAACAGAGTATTCTATATCTACATCTGATGTATAATTCCCTGCCGGTAAAGAATTATTTCCTTTCCAAGCTAGAACAAATCTAACTTCAATAATATTTTCTTTTAAACTATGTAATCCTTTAGGTATATTTAAAAGAGAAATAAATGGAATATTAGTATTTGAATTAATATTATTAGGATTATTTGGGTCAATAGCATTAACATATAAAAGAGTATCAACATTTTCTGTTCTTGTACCTTTAACTCCAACAAATTTTTGTCCTTGAATTTTAACTTCTAAATTTCTTGATTCAATCTGATTTCCTTCTATTATTATTCTAAATATTTTTGTTCTACCTGGTTCTGAAATATTAAATCTTTCTTCATTATCGTTTAAAACTACTAAATCATTTAATAATATTTCCTCATCATAATATACTACAGGAACGTAGCTTTCAGTTTTTACTTCTCCTGAAACTTTTATTACTAAGTAATCATTAACATTATATAAAGCATTATTATCTGCATAAATATTTACCAATGATAAAAAAAATAAAAGAAATAGATTTATAAAAACTATTAACTTTTTTTTCATTAGTTTCTCCCTAATTACTAACATATTAATAAATCTGTTATTTATAAGCACATAATAAATTTATTACACTTTATATTAGGTGTCAATATAACAAAAAAAATTAATAATAGTTAAAATTTAAGTATTAATGTAATGACTTAAATAGAAATATTATTAATTTTTTATGTGTTAATATAATAAATAATTATATTTATTTAATTGGTATGATTCTTATTTGTTTGTATAAACTATCGCCTTCGCTTTTAGTTTCAATTCCTTCAAAATCATTTAATGCAGTATGTATTAATCTTCTTTCAAAAGGATTCATTGGTTCAAGTAATTTACTCTTACCAGAATACTTTACTTGTTCAGCAGTTTTATAGGCCATTCTTATTATTCTTTCTTCATGACGCAATCTATAATTTTCACTATCAATTATTACTTTTTGATCTTGATCTAATCTTCCAACATAAACATTAGTTAATAATTGAATTGCATCTAAATTTTTGCCTTTTCTACCAATCAAAATAGAAGAAGAATCACTTTCAATATTTAAACCTAGTTTTCTTTCTTTTCTAAAATTAACACTTACTGTAGCGTTATAACCCATTTTTTTAATTAATGTTGTTACAAATTGTATTACATCTTCTTCTAATTCACTGTTAATTGGAGCTTCATCATCATCATCATTTTCTTCATTTCCATCATTAAAATAAATTCTTATTCTAACATTTTTTTTGAATAAACTTTTTCTCTTAGGAGGGAGGATTTCTACATCAAAATCCTCTCTCTCTATTTGAAGCTCTTCAACAGCCTTTGAAATAGCTTCTTGTTCGCTACGTCCTTCAAATTCTCGAGTCATATATTTCTCCGTCGCAGATAGAATCAGAGATTCCCTGCTCATTTATTTCTAACTGTTTTTCTTTTTTGGATTCTTTGAAAATGCTACAACTTTATTTTTCTTAACTTTATTATTGTTCCAAAGTTGTTGTAAAATACTAATCGCATTCATTACTGACCAATATAATAACAAACCAGAAGGTGCATTATATAAAACAAAGAAGAACATTATTGGCATTCCATAAGTCATCATTTTCATCATTGATGCGGATTGTCCTGCTGCTGCACTTTGTCCAGATTGTGTAATTTTCATCGAGAAAATCATACTTACAGTATATAAAATTGGTAATAAGTGAATTTGATTACCTAAGAATGGTAGTGCAAATTTCAAAGTATATATTGTTTCTGGTTGTGAAAGGTCTGTTATCCAACCTGGAATAAACATAGCCCCTCTTAATTCAAAATGTCTATTTAATAAACCATAGAAAGCAATAAGAATTGGGAATTGTATTAACATAGGTAAACAACCACTTATTGGGTTTACACCTTCTTTTTTATACAATTGAGACATTTCTTTATTTAATTTTTCTGGATTATCTTCATATTTCTTTTTAAGCTCTTCCATTTGAGGACCAAGTGCACTCATTTTTGCCGAACTTTGCATACTTTTTTTAGTTAAAGGATTAATTAATATTTTTAAAATTATTGTTAATAAAATAATATCAATACCATAGTTTGGAATTACTTTATTTAACATAGAAAGAGCCCATTTTAGAATATTTTCAAGCCATCCTAACCAAGAAGAAGCATCAACTGCATTTTCTAAATGTAATCCTGATAATCCAAATCCATTATCTTTTGAATTATTATATATTGATAATGATTCAGCTAATTCTGGGCCACAATAAAATCTGAAAGTATCTGTATTATTTGCACTCTTAATTACAGGTCTAGTATAATATATTCCATTACTTTGAGCTAATCCATCAACATTATTTTCTTGGGTTAAAGTAATATCATATTTTGTAGCATCAGGAATTGCAATAATAGCAAAGTATTTTCCAGCTAATGCTGTCCATGTTACATAATCTTCAATTTTTTGAGAACCTTCTACTTTAATTGTCTTCTTTTTAGAATCACCATCATATTTAGCATAGAATCTTCTATAAGAATAATTATTATTACTCATTGTTTCAAAAGAAGGACCTAATTGAGGTTCATAAGCTAAAGTATATGCACTATTTTCAAAATTTAAAGGAATTACTTTATTTACACTATTTTCAATATTTATTTCAACTTCAAATAAATATTCATTTTCTTTAAAAGTATAAGTTTTTGTAATTTTAAAAGTATCACTTTTTTGAGAATTGTTATCTAATAAAGCAAATGTTTTAGAAAAAACAATTTGATTATTATTTATTGAATAATTAAAGTTAGCATCTATTGGATTAGTTCTATCAGCACCTGCATACATTAAAAATGCATTTTTATCTGAAGTGCCTTTAAATAATAACTCTACAGGCTTTCCTTCTGTATCTAGATGATTTTTTAACTTTATTGAAGAAATTGAAGCACCTTTTGTATCAAAGGTAATATCTAAAACACCATTTTCATAAGCAAATTCTTGTTCTCTTGCTTGATCTTCTATTGCAACAAAAGATCCTGGTTTTCCAGAATTCCATGCTTCTTTTTCATTAATATTATTATAATCTGTATTTGAATCTAAAGTAATTTGATTTGATGAATTTACATTAGTTGTAATATCTTGATTAGTATTACTAATTTCTTCTTGTGAAACAACGCTTTCTTGAATTGGCACTATTTCTGGGGAAAAAAAAGTTGTTTGTATAAACATCCCCAAAGTTACAACCACAATAGTTAAAAACATTGCTAGTATAGTTCTTTTATCCATGTCTACTCCTGTAGATAACATAATAGGTTCTATACAGGAAATGGAATAAGGAACTTATTTATCTAAATAAATTCCCTGTTCATAACAAAGATCTAGAATAGTTTTCTCTAGTATTTTGCTTTCAAAAACCTTTCCTGGATATACCAAAAAAATAAAATCATTGCCAGAAATAAATTTCTCTTTCTCTTTTCTCCAAATTTCTTTTATTCTTCTGCGGATTCTATTTCTCTCTACAGCATTACCATAATGTTTAATAGGAATTACTATTATTCTATTATAGTTTAATTTATTTGGAGCTACTATTAACTTTATCCCACGCCTTGATGCGGATTTGCCTAATTTGAAAGCATTATCTATTTCTGACTTTTTTTTTAATATCTCAAGTTTAGAAAGGCTTTTTCTCATCACAAACAGACAATTTATGTCTACCTTTTGCTCTTCTACGTGCTAACACTTTTCTACCACCAACTGTAGCCATGCGTGCACGGAATCCAAACTTTCTGTTTCTTTTAACCTTACTTGGTTGGTAAGTTCTTTTTCCTTTATAACTCATTATTATCTCCAATTCATCGCATATGCGGATATTTTTCAATAGTAAAAGGGCAAAAACCCTTCGAGTTGCAAAGTATATAGAGCATAACAATATCAGTCAAGTGCTTACCTACAAATAATATGTACACTTTTGATATTAGTATAAGGAATTTCTTTTTTTATTTTACTTAAAATAGTATTTTTGCTCATATTTGCCTTTTGCAACCAGGCTGGATGATCAGCTATTAATATTAATACATCATCCTTTACTTCTTTTATTTTTATATGTTTTTTTAAATTATCTTGTAAAATTAAATCCCAAATTTCATATATTTTATAATCTATAGGTTTTTTCTTATTTAATAAAGTCTTTAAATATATTTCTACTAAATCTTTACTAGAAATAGGATTTTCTTTACATATTCTTTCTTCCATTTATTTTAAAGACTCCTTCTTCTACATTATATACAAGACTATTATTTAAATCAATTTTATTAAAATATTTTTCATCTGGTAAAAAAGTAAAAAATGCTTGACTATAATCATTAAATAAAAGTAAAAATTTATCTCTTTTTTCATGATCTAATTCTAATAATACATCGTCAATCAATAAAATAGGTTCTTTATTTGTTTTTAATTTATAATATTTACATTGTGTTGCTCTTAAAACTAATGAAGCTAATCTTTGTTGCCCTGTTGATCCAATTGAAGATAAGTCCCCATTTTTTGTATTTACTATAAAACTATCCCTATGAATTCCTTGATTTGTAATTGTTAATTTTATATCTTTTTCTCTATTACTTTTTAAATTTTCAATAATATCTTCTTCACTTTTACAATTAAGCCAAGAACTTTTGTATTCTAATTTAACATCTGAAATATTAGATACTTCTCTGAATAAGGAAGGAAATAATTCATTCATTTCATTTACAGCTTTCTTTCTAGATTCCATAATTAGAAAACCATATTTAGCTAAATTATAATCATATACATCTAATAAATCATAGCTATTTTTTTTTAATAAAGCATTTCTTTGTTTTAATATCTTATTATAATATCTTAAATCATCAAAAAATATTGGATCATACATACTCATTGTTTGATTAAAATACTTTCTTCTTGATTCTGGTGTACCTTTAATAAAAGCTATATCATCATGTGAAAAAACTATACAAGGTATATTATAAATTAAAGTCTTTCTATCATAAATAATTTTATTATCAATTTTTATTTCTCTTTTATTATTTTTAATTAATATAGATATTTCTCTTTTTTCATTATTATCTGTTAAGAAGAAAACTTTTAAATTTAATTGTTTTGAATTATAGAAAAGTAACTCTTTAATATTATTAGTTTTAAAAGAGTTACCATAACAAATAAAATATAAAGCTTCCAATAAATTCGTTTTACCTTGTCCATTTTCTCCAATTAATATTACTTGCTTTTTATTAAGATCCAAAGGAGAAAGTAAATTTAAATTTCTGAAACAATTACCTTGTATATTTAAAATTCTCATTATTTAGGTTGAATAGGCATTACAATATGTAAATAGCTTTTTTCATTAGATTCTGGTAATAATTTTAATGTTTTATTAGGACCATCAAAATTTATTGAAAAATAATCAACATCCATATTTTTTAAAGGATCTAAGAAGAAGTTATAATTTACAGCTATAGAAATGTCCTCACCATTATAATCACAATCAATTTCTTCTAACGCTTGTCCTTGTTCTGTAATATCACTAGTAAGAGTTAATTTGTTTGAAATTATATTTAAAAATATTCTATTACTTTTATCTAAAACAAAAAGTTTTACTCTATTAATTGCATCAATAGTATCTTGTAAATTTAAAATACATTTATACTTTTGTTCTTGAGGAATAATTCTATTGTAAACAGGAAAACCAACTTCAATTAAAGAAGAGTACATAAATGTTTCATCAGATAAGCGGATAGAAATTAAATTTTTTTCTAAAGAAATATCCATTTCTCCAGAGTCTTCTAAAATTTTAGAAATTATATTTATGAATTTAGTTGGAATAGTAACTGAAGGGAAATTTGGTACTGAATCATCACATCTTTTTTTAATAAAAGAAAGTCTTTTACCATCAGTTGCAACCATAGCAATTCCACCTTCTATTTTTTGAAAAAACTGACCACATAAATAATGTCTTGATTCATCTTTAGAAGCTGCAAATTGAGTATGTTTTATCATGTCTAAAAAAGAATCTGAATTTATTTTGAAAAAAGATTTATTTTCTTGATTTTCCATTTCAGGAAATTCATTAGCATCTATTGTTTTCAATTCAAAGTTAAAATGTTTATTTGAATCTTTTGGATATATATTTAGATTATCATTTTTAGTTTCTAAAATAATATTTTCTATGCCTGAGAAAGCTTTTAAAATATCACCAAGCTTTGTACAAGAAACTGTAGTTTCTCCTTCTTCAATTGTTAAAACAGAAATAGAAGTTATATATCCCATATTATTATCAGTAGCTTTTATTATTAATAAATCTTGGACAGTTTTTAAGTAAACATTTGTTGTTATTGAAATGGAACTTTTTGTATTTTTAAAATCGTTGGCATTAAAAATCTTTTTGGATAAAGCTTCTTTATCACACATAAATTTCATAATTTTAATCTCCTATTGATAATTATTATATATATAAATAACTAATAATAATAGTAATAAGGCTTGTGGAAAAGTGGAAAACTAATCTATTTTATTACTGTACTAAGACTTATTTTACTTGTTCCTTGTGTATAACTTGTGTAAAAACAAAAACTTATTAACAGCTTATGCACAACCTCTTTTTTTTTATAAAAGTTATTAACAATTTATACACATTATATTAACAGTTTTTGCCCAGCTTTTCCACAGGTTTTTCATAACTTATTAACAAGATATTAACAAGCAAAAATGAGATATCCACAATTTACTAACAGTTTATCCACAAGTTATTAACAAGTTTTCCACAAGTTATACACAATTTAATAATTTTAAAATGAAAAATATCATATAATCATTAATAAAAAAAACTATTATTTTGCATTAAAAAAAAATGAACTCTTATAAAAAAAGAGTTCAAAAAAGAATTTATATATAATGTTAATTTAAAGATAGTAATGATTTTTTTATTGAATTTAAATTGTTTTGAATATCTATACTAGAAGCTTTTAGTTTTTCTACTTTTTCAATAGCGTGCATTATTGTAGTATGGTCTTTACTAAAATCATATCCAATTTCTGTTGTTGAAAAATCAGTTAATTCTCTTGATAAAAAAATAGCTATTTGTCTTGCAATAACAATTTTTTTATTTCTTTTTTTACCTTTAATATCATAAGAAGTAAGGTCAAAATATTCTGCTGTTGCTCTTATGATTTTATCAACAGAAAGGTTTTTTAAATTGTTATTTTCATTTGATAAAGTAGGTAAAATTAATTCTTTAGTTTTATCTAAAGTGAGTTTAATTTTTGTAAATTCATGGAAGGCAGAAAGCTTAGTAAAAGCAGCTTCTAAATCTCTAACATTTGTATTAATATTTTGACATAAATAATCAATTATTTCTTCATTTAAAATATTGTTTTTTTCTAAATTTTTAACTCTTAAAATTTTTACTTTTGTTTCATATTCAGGAGGTCTTAAATCTACATTTATACCTCTTGAAAATCTGCTTTTTAAACGATCTGTCATAGATTTTAATTCATTAATCGGTCTATCACAAGTAAAAACCATTTGTCTTCTTGTTTCATATAAATCATTAAAAGTGTGAAATAATTCTTCTTGTATTCCTTGTTTGTTTTGTAAGAAATGAACATCGTCAATTAATAAAACGTCAACTTTTCTATATTTGTTTTTAAAATTATTTATTTGAGTATTTGTTCCTAAAGAATTGATAAAATCATTTGTAAATTTTTCAGCAGTTACATAGATTACTTTTAATCTATCATTAGTATTTATTATATTGTTTCCAATTGATTGTAAAAGGTGTGTTTTTCCAAGGCCAACTCCACCATAAATAAGACAAGGGTTATAGGCTATACCCGGTTCTTTTGAAATAGCATAGGAAACATTATAAGCTAGAGAAGTATTATCTCCCATAATAAAAGAATCAAAAGTGTATCTTTCATTTAAATTACTTTCTTTTCTTCTGTTTATTATATCTTTATTTTGAAAAGAAGATTTTTTTGAATTAATAATTGAAGAAAAAAGATTTTCTTGCTTTGTGTTTGTTTCTTTTATTTTGTCTTGAGAAACAGCATTTATTTTATTTTCTTGAGAAACTGTTTTTTTAATTTTTTTATCATTAATAAAAAAAACTATTTCAAGTTTTTCATCACTGTATTCTGAAAGGTATTCATTTAAACTTTTTAAATATTGATTAGTATAGTATCCTTTTCTAAATTCGGAAAAAGAATCTATATATATTTTGTTATCTTCTGCATAAATAAATTCCATCTTACTATTTTCGGCAGATTTGTTATTTTGTATTAGTTTTTGTAATATTTTATTCCATAAATCAGAATAGAACTCTTGAGTATTAATCATGAAATTATATTACTCTTTCTTAATAATGCATGCAAGCTTTTCTTTAAAAAAAGTTGTTGGGATAAATAAAAGAAAAATTTTAAAATATAATAATTTTTTAATATTATTTTTTCTTTAAATTTATATTTATTTATTTTTTATAAAAGAAATTACAAACTATATTATATGGACGATATTACTTGTAACTTACTCTTGCTTTTGTTATAATATATGAGGATAAAGGTATTTTATTTTTATAATAAAATCTTCTTTTTATAATTATATTAATTGTAAAAGATTAAACCTAAAATATGTGCATTAATATTGATGTTATTTATAATCAAAAAATATTTCATATTAATTTTCTCCGCACAAATAAGGACTTATTATGATAGAAAGTATTAAGAAAGAAGAATCTGTAATAACAGAAGAAATTATTGAGGCTTCAAATACTAAAAAAAAGAATAACTATGGTGCTAATAACATTCAAGTCTTAAAAGGACTCGAAGCTGTTAGAAAAAGACCTGGAATGTATATTGGTTCAACGGGGATTGAAGGATTACACCATTTAGTCTATGAGGTTGTTGATAATAGCATAGATGAAGCCATGGCTGGCTTCTGTTCACATATTCAAGTTACTCTTGATATTGATGAAAATGGTAGAGAAATTTGTTCTGTAGAAGATAATGGTAGAGGTATACCTGTAGATTTACATCCAACTGAAAAGAAAAGTACTTTAGAGGTTGTTTTGACACAGTTACACGCAGGTGGTAAATTTGATAAAAACTCTTATAAAGTATCAGGAGGCCTTCACGGTGTTGGTGTTTCTTGTGTAAATGCATTATCTGATTACTTAGAAGTAAATGTTTATAGAGATTCTGAGGTTTTTAAACAAGTCTATGTTAAAGGGATTCCTCAGATGAATGTTGAAAAGATAGGTTCAACAGATAAAAAAGGAACTCTTGTTACTTTTACTCCTGACTTTTCAATTATGGAAAGAAATAGTTTTAGTTATGAAGTACTCTCAAATAGATTTAAAGAGCTTGCTTTTTTAAATAAAGGAATTTCTATTTCGATTGTTGATAAGAGAGATCTTAATGCAATTAAAGAAGAGTCTTTTCATGCAGAAGGTGGTTTAGCACAATTTGTTTCTTATCTTAATGAATACAAAAAAGTATTACATGACAAACCTATTTCTTTTGAAGGTGAAAAAGATAATATAAAAGTAGAAATATCGCTTCAGTATAATGACAAGTATGATCAAAAAATAATTACCTTTGTAAATAATATTAATACAAAAGAAGGTGGAACACATTTATCAGGATTTAAAAGTGGATTATCTAGAACTATAAATAATCAGTTATTAAAAAATCCAAAATTGTTAAAAAAATTTAGTGAAAAACTAGACCCAACAGACATAGCGGAAGGTTTAATTGCTATTGTTTCTGTAAAAATGCCAGAACCACAATTTGAAGGGCAGACTAAGATGAAGTTGGGTAACTCAGCTGTTGCTGGTTTAGTACAATCTCTTGTTTATGAAAAGCTTGGTAATTATTTTGATGAGTTCCCTTCAATTACTGAGATTATTTTAACTAAAATTATCAGTGCTGCTCAAGGAAGAATTGCTGCAAGAAAAGCTAGAGAACAAATTAGAAAGAAAAATGATGGTGGTGGATTACCTGGGAAATTAGCAGTTTGTTCAGAAAAAGACCCAGCAAAATGTGAAGTATATATTGTTGAGGGTGATTCTGCAGGTGGTTCAGCAAAACAAGGTAGAGATAGATCTTTCCAAGCAATATTACCTCTTTGGGGTAAAATGCTTAATGTTGAAAAATCACAAGAGTATAAAGTTCTTGGAAATGATAAACTTCAACCTATTATTCAAACGCTTGGTGCTGGAATTACTAGATATAATAATGTGGAAATTGAAGATGATGAGGAAAATGGAACTTTTGATGTAACAAAAGTACGCTATCATAAAGTAATAATTATGGCGGATGCTGATGTTGATGGTTCACATATTAGAACTTTATTATTAACTTTCTTTTTCAGATATATGAAACCTTTAATTGAAGCTGGTTATGTTTATTTTGCTATGCCTCCTTTATATAAAATAACTATAAATAAAAAAGTTTTTTATGCTTACGATGAGGAAGCAAGAGTTAGAATTATAGAAGAAAATAATATTTCAGATATTTCTAAAGGTGTTTCCATTCAAAGATATAAAGGTCTTGGTGAAATGAATCCTGACCAATTATGGGAAACAACAATGAACCCTGAAACAAGAATGATAAGTAGAATTAGATTAGAAGATGCTGAAGAAGCTGATAGAGTCTTTTCTATGCTAATGGGTGAAGATGTAGAACCAAGAAGAGCATTTATTGATGCAAATGCTGAATATGTTTCTAATTTAGACGTATAATAAGGATATCTTTATGGATGATGATCAAATAATTGAAAATAACGAAAGAGTAATAGATGTAGATGTTTCAAAAGAAATGAAACTTTCATATTTAAATTATGCTATGTCTGTTATCGTTTCTAGAGCTTTACCAGATGTAAGAGATGGTTTAAAACCTGTTCATAGAAGAATATTATACGATATGTATGATATGGGCTTAAGATCAAGTGGAAGTTATAAAAAATGTGCAAGAATTGTTGGTGATGTATTAGGTAAATACCATCCCCATGGGGATGCCTCAGTTTATGATGCTTTGGTAAGATTGGCGCAATCTTTTTCTTTAAGATATCCTGTTGTTGCTCCACAAGGAAACTTTGGTTCCATTGATGGGGATCCGGCCGCAGCAATGAGATACACAGAATCAAAAATGAGTAAAATTGGCGAAGAAATGCTAACTGATATCAATAAAGAGACAGTAGATTTTGGACCAAACTATGATGATTCTATGGTTGAACCAACTGTTTTACCAGCAGCTTTTCCTTTCTTATTAGCGAATGGTTCAAGTGGTATCGCTGTTGGTATGGCTACTAATATGGCCCCTCATAATATTAATGAAATTTGTGCAGCTATTGAAGCTGTAATCAATGATCCAGATATTACAATTGATGAGCTAATGAAAAACTATATTAAAGGTCCTGATTTTCCAACAGGAGCAAATATTTGTGGACTCAATGGAATTCGAGATGCTTTTACCACAGGTAGAGGAAAAATAGTAATTAGATCTTCTTATGAGATAGAAGTTCCCGAAAGAGGTCATGATCAAATAGTTTTTTCTGAAATACCTTATCAAGTAAATAAAGCAGAACTCGTTAAAAAAATTGATGCTTTAAGAAAGGATAATATAATTCCAGGAATTGCAGCTGTTAAGGATGAATCTGATAGAAATGGTATTAGGCTTGTTGTTGAATTAAAAACAGGTGCTCCTGCTATAGTTGTTTTAAATTTATTGTTTTCAAAAACAGCACTTCAAACAAACTTTAATGTTAATAATTTAGCTTTAGTAAATGGAAGACCTCAATTATTAAATTTAAAACAAATGCTTGTTTATTATATAAAACATCGAGAAGACGTTGTCACGCGAAGAACTAAATATGATTTAAAAAAGGCTCTTGAAAGAGCTCATATATTAAAAGGTTTAAAAATTGGTCTTGATAATATAGATGAAGTAATAAGTATCATAAAACAAAGTATAAACAATGTTGTTGCTTGTGATAAATTAATTCAAACTTTTGAATTAGATGAAATACAAGCCCAAGCAATAATTGATATGAAATTGGGTCGTTTATCACAATTAGAAGCTGGGAAAATATTAGAAGAGTTAGCTGATTTAGAAGCAAAGATTGAGTATTATAATTCTTTATTAGCTGATGAACAGAAAATATTAGCTGTTGTATCTCAAGAAACTAAAGATCTTGCAAATAGAGTTGGTTCAAAAGATAAAAGATTAACAATTATTCATCCTGAAGAAATAGGTCAAAGTAATTTAGAAGATTTTATTAAGGAAGAAGAAGTTGTTGTTTTAATAAGTAATAAAGGTTTTGCTAAAAGAATCCCTGTTGAGGAATATAAAGCGCAAGGAAGGGCTGGAAAAGGATCAAGAACAACAAAATTACAAGATGAAGATTTTGTTGAACACATGTTTGTAGCTTCTACTCATGAATATGTAATGTATGTTACAGATGAAGGTAAAGCCTATTATACAAAAGTCTTTGAAATTCCTGAAGCTTCTAAAAATGCAAAGGGTTCAAGTATTAAAAATTTATTACAACTTAGTACTGCAGAAAAGATTACTACTATTTTTAGTTTTAAAGAATTTGATGAAGATAAATACTTAATGGTCGCAACAAAATTAGGTGTTGTAAAACGTTGTCGATTAGATTTATTTAAAAATGCCAGATCTAAAGGTGTTATTGCAATTATTTTAGGCGAAGGAGATCAATTACTACATTGTGAATTTGTTCAAGATGAAGATGATGTAATGCTAGTAACTAAAAATGGACTTGGTCTTAGAATGAGTGCTTTAGATGTAAGAGCTATGGGTAGAGCAACTCATGGTGTAAGGGGAATTAAGCTAAGAGATGATGATAATGTTGCCGGCCTTTTAAAAGTTGATCCATCAAAAAGAATTTTAATGGTAACTGAAAAAGGAAAAGGTAAGCAAGTTGCTTATGACCAATTTATGAATCATCATAGAGGTACTTTAGGTCAAAAAATCTTTAGATTAACAGATAAAGGTAGTTCTATTATTAATGCTGTTTCCGTTAATGATGAGAATGATATTGTTTGTGTTACTTTACAAGGACAGACAATAAGAATTCATGTTAAAGATATTTCAACTCAGGGAAGAAACGCAAGTGGTGTTAAAGTTGTTACAATGAAGAGTGATGATGATAGTATTGTAGCTTTAGCTTCTACTTATATCGATGAAGAAGATAGTGTAGACGTTGAAGAACAAGTTGTTATAGAGCAAGAAAATAAGTAAAAATAATTAACCCATAAAATATAAAGGTAATAATATTACCAAAAGAAACCACCAAATATATACTATTGGTGGTTTTTTTATACTTTGAGTGATAAAAAAATAAAATTTAACCAAGTGTATTTGTTTCTATTTAAAGTTACGGCTTATAATTTATTATTAAATAATCCTTTATATTGTAAAGAATTATAATATTTTTTTTCTTAAAATTTAAAAAGTAATTTATAAAAAAATTTTTAAAAGTATAATAAAGCGATATAAAATCTTATTTTCAACATATTATTTAAAATAAAATAGTTATATAAAACTCAATTGAATAAAAGAAAACTAAATTAATATAAAAAAAGATACCCAAATTTTGTAATAAAACAAAAAATGGGTAAGTAAATAACAGAAGACGAGATTATTTTAACCTTACTTTGAAAATTTGTATACTAAAAAAGTAAAAAAAAAATACACCATAAATTATTATGATGTATTTTTTATTATGTTTCACGTTAAACATTAAACATTTTCTACAACCAATTCAGGATCCACTTTGTCTCTAAGGTATCTTTCAACACCACCCTTTAATGTCATTTGAGACATTGGGCAGCCTGCACAAGCTCCTTGTAAACTTACAAATACAGTTTTTCCATCAAGTTTGATAAATTCGATATCTCCACCATCATTCTGTAATGAAGGGCGAATGTCTTCTATTGCTGATTTTACTTTTTCTTCCATAAAAAGCTCCTGCGTTTTTAATTACTTATATATAAAGTATACTAAAAAAATATTGCTACGTCTAGAAATAAAAATTTGTTTACTTACTTTTTATAAGTTCTTACTGACAATATTAGATATATAGCTTATATTTAATTTATGAGTGCAAAAAAAATAATTTTTTTAAACCAAAAAGGTGGTGTAGGCAAAACTACTAGTGTAGTTAATCTTGGTGCTGCTTTGGCTATATTAGGGAAAAAAGTGTTGTTAATTGATTTTGATTCTCAAGGGAATCTGTCAAGTTCTTTATCTGTTGATAATGGAGCAAATGGTGCTTATGAAGTTATTACAAAACAAATTTCAGCTCTCGAAGCGTGCCAAAAAACTAATATAAATAATCTTGAAGTCATTTCTGCAAATATAGATTTAGCTGGATTAAATATTGAGTTAGTTAATTTGGAAAACAGAAATTTTTTTGTAAAAGAGGCTTTAAGTTCTCTTGATGATAAATTTGACTATATAATTGGAGACTGTCCACCATCTTTAGGTCTTGTTAGTGTAAATTCACTAGTATGGGCAAATTATGTTATAATTCCTATGCAGTGTGAATATTTGGCAATGGAAGGTTTAAATTCTTTAATGAGAACTGTGGCAACCATAAAAAGAACCTTAAATACTTCTTTAGAAATTTTAGGTATATTATTTACCATGTATAATAAACGAACAAAACTTTCTATTGAGGTCGTAGAAGATGTATCACAATATTTTGACTCATTGGTCTTTAAAACATTAATTCCTCGGAATATTAGACTTTCGGAAGCGCCTTCTCATGGTTTGCCTATTTTTTCATATGATAATAGTTGTTCCGGAGCTAAGGCATATTATAAATTTGCGCAGGAGGTCATTTCTCGTGTTGAATAATAAAAAGAAAGGCTTAGGGAAAGGTATGGGTTCCTTAATTGATGGTTATTCTCTTGAAAGTGTATTATCAAATAAAAGTGAAGAAAAAACTGAAAATGAATATAAGCAAAATGTTATTTTACATGTTTTACTCAGTCAGATAAAAACTAATCATGAACAACCTAGAAAACATTTTGATGAAGAAAGTTTAAATGAATTAGCACAATCAGTAAAAGAATATGGAATTTTACAACCAATACTTGTAGAAGAGTTATCTGCTAATAAATATTTAATTATAGCAGGAGAAAGAAGATTTAGGGCAGCAAAAAAAGCTGGATTAGAAAGAGTTCCAGTAATTATAAAGAAATTTAATGATTTTAACAAATTAGAAATAGCGTTAATTGAAAATATTCAAAGAGAAAATTTAGATCCTATTGAAGAAGCTGTTGCTTATTCTTTTTTGATTCAAGAATCAGGTATAACACAAGAAGATTTGTCAAAAAAAATTGGTAAAAGTAGATCAGCAATTAGCAATAGTTTAAGACTATTACAATTGCCTAAAGAATTCCAAGATGGATTAATAAATGGAGAATATAGTGCAGGACATGCAAGAGCTATTTTATCTCTAGTTAATCCTTCTGATAGAGTATTGTTGTTAGAAAAACTTAAAAAAAATAAAATTTCTGTACGAGAAGCAGAAAAAATAGCAAAAGACTTGAATAATGGGCGAAGAGATGGTATTTCAAAAAAGAGCTCAACTGAATCAAAGAAAAATAATATTAGTGAAGAACTATTAGAAATACAAGATAAGTTTATTGAAACTCTTGGAAATAAGGTTGAAATTAAAGGTGATATTTCTAAAGGTAAAATTATGCTATCTTATAATAGTGTAAAGGAATTAGAAGATTTATTTCATAGATTGTCTGAAGGTAGAGATCTATTTGAAATATAAGGAGATATAATAAATGAGTAAAAATTTAGCAGATGGTTTATATGCGATTATCAATACAGATAAAGGTGATATAATATTAAACCTAGAATTTGAGAAGACACCAATGACTGTTATGAATTTTGTTGGTTTATCAGAAGGTGTATTAAATAGAGAGGACGAAGATACTCCTTTTTATGATGGTTTAAATTTCCATAGAGTAATTGATAATTTCATGATTCAAGGGGGATGTCCTTTAGGAACAGGCACAGGTGGTCCTGGTTATAAATTCCCAGATGAATTTGATTCAACATTACGACATAATAAACCAGGAATTCTATCAATGGCAAATGCTGGACCAGGAACAAATGGTTCTCAATTTTTCATTACACATGTTGAAACTCCTTGGTTAGATGATAAACACACAGTATTCGGCAGTGTTGTTGAAGGCATGTCTGTTGTAAATTCAATTTCACAAGGTGATAAAATAAATAAAATTACAATAGAAAGAGTTGGCGATTTAGCAAATAACTTTATTGTTTCAAAAGATAAATTTGATGATTTGTTAAATAATTATCAAAAAGCAAGAATTGAAAAAATTAAAAAAGAAAGAGCAAACATTTTGAAAACTATAAAAAAAGCATATCCTAATGCTTTAGAAACTGAAACAGGGTTATTATATGTTGTAAAAAAAGAAGGCGATAAAGCAGGGTCGCCTAAAATGGGAACTTCTGTAACTGTTCATTATGAAGGTAAGTTATTAGATGGAAAAGTTTTTGATTCTTCAAAAGTAAGAGGAGTTCCTGCAACCTTTACAATTGGAACTGTTATTGAAGGTTGGAATGAAGCTCTTCAAACAATGACAAAAGGCGAAGAAAGAACTTTAATTATCCCTCCAGAACTAGGATATGGAGAATCTGGCTATCCAGGAGTAATTCCTCCTAATGCCTATTTAATATTTAATGTAGAGTTGTTAGATTTTTAAATATAATTTTTAAAAAAATAAAGCGCTTAGTTTATACTAAGTGCTTTTTTGATGCATTTTAAAAAAATATGTTATAATAATAAATATAATTAATAGGACATTAAAATGAAAAAAAGTAATATAAGATATGTTTGTTCTGAATGTGGAAAAGTCGAGTCAAAATGGATGGGTAGATGTACTTCTTGTGGAAGTTGGAATACTTTTGAAGAAGAGATAATTGAGACTTCAGAAAAAGCTGGGAAAAGAGTAAATATTTCTTCAAACAAAAAACCCTTAATTCTAGATGACGTTGAAATAGAAGCAGAGATGAGATTTTCAACGGGTTTTAATGAATTTGATAGAGTATTAGGCGGTGGAATAATGAAAGGTTCAGCAATTCTATTAGGAGGTGAACCAGGAATTGGAAAATCAACATTAATGTTACAAACAATTGCAAATTGCTCTAGAAATCATAAAGTCCTATATGTTAGTGGAGAAGAATCTTCTTCTCAAATCAAACAACGTGCTTTAAGATTAAATCTTGATTCTTCTAATATTTATATTTTCAATGATACAAAATTAGAAAATTTGATAAAAGTAATTGAAGATATATCTCCACAGCTGATTATAATCGATTCTCTTCAAACACTTTCTTCTACTGAGAATCCATCTATTGCCGGTTCTTCTTCTCAGATGAAAAGCTGTACAATGGAATTGGTTGGAAAAGCAAAACAATGTGATTCTGCCTTATTTCTTATTGGACATGTTACAAAAGAAGGAACAATTGCAGGACCAAAAATTGTTGAACATATTGTTGATACTGTTTTATATTTTGATCAAACTTCTAATGGTGTAAGAATAATAAGAGCTGTAAAAAATAGATTTGGATCAGTAGACGAGTTAGGTATTTTTATGATGAGTGAAAAAGGCTTAACGGTTGTAGATAATCCATCTGGTCTTTTTTTAAATAAAAGAGCAAAAGGGCATTTGCCTCCAGGTATATCATTTACAGCAGTAATCGAAGGGTCTAGAACCTTTATTGTAGAAATACAAGCTTTAACTATTCCAACAAAAACTGGATATTCTAGAATTTATAGTGATCGTATTGATGTTTCACGTGTAACAAGAGTCGCGGCTATATTAGAAAGACATGCTAATTTACGATTCAGTGATCATGATATTTATGTAAATGTTGGAGGTGGAATTAAATTAAAAGAAGTTTCAATTGAATTAGCACTTGCAATTGCTTTAACATCTTCCCTAAAGAATGAAGTATTTAGAGAAAGTTGTATTGCTTTTGGAGAATTGAGCTTAGCTGGAGAAGTCAGGCCTGTTAATTATGGTTCAAAAAGAGTAAAAGCTGCAGTTGATATGGGTTTTGAAGAAGTAATTTCTCCACATACAAATACAATAAAAAATATTAAAAATTTTAAATGTCATCATATCACTGAGGTTTTAAATATAGTATAAAATAACCTCCTAGTTTATATTAGGAGGCTAAAATTGTTATTTATGCTATTATGTTTATGAGAACAGGGAATCCAATAAAAGTACCAATTGCTGAGCCTACAGAACATATAAAGAATACAAGTAATCCATGTAAAGCCTTATTTTTGTACCAACCTTTTAAAGAAAGTGCATCATCACTCATTGTGTCAAAGTCTTTTACATTTGGTTTTTTTAATTTATATTCTA
>RZYO01000043.1 GCA_009930325.1 Spirochaetia bacterium
TTGCAATGTTAATTTTAATAAGAGCTTTTAAACTATCGACAAACAAAAAATAAACTAAAAAAAATTACAATATTCTTAATATAACACCTTTTTTTAACATACTACCAAACAATAAAATTACAATTTTTATTGTAATCATATCAAATAGTAAAACAAACATATTATCAAAAAAACACATTTTTTTTAAAACAAGTCAACCACTCCAGAAACAAATATAATATATATAAACATTATATATTTAATATATATGAAATTATTTTAGATTTCAATTAAAACCTTCTCTTTTAGTTCTTTTCTTTTCATTTTTTCATAACAAAAACCTTAAAAAAAAAAGAAAGAACAGTCAAAACAAAAGTTAAGACTGTTCAAAATAAAGAAATATTTAAATCAAAAATCTACAAATTTACCATTCCCAACCAAGAGAAGCTTCAAATGTATAATTTTTATAATCCATTAATTCTGGAGGATTAGCCATTATTGATAATGGGACAGTTGCTCCTCCTTCTAAAATCAGACCTCTACCAAATTTTAAACCAAGAGAGCCTCCAACTCCAAATCCTTCAATCCTATTGTATGTACCAGTTACTTTTGTAATTAACTTAGTGCCATAGGCTTCTTTATTAAGTTTTAAATTTTCAATTATCAAATCACTATTTTCACTATTCTGTTTAATAAGAGTTTGATTAATTTTAAAATTATCTGATTCTAATATTTTGACTAATTTTTTTTGGTGTTCAAGATCATCTTCTACGCCTGATAGTTCAATCAAGATATTTGCTAATGAGCTGTCTACATCTTTCAACACTGGCTTTGCTTGCTCTAATTCCATCTCCTGCTTCATCTTGACTTCTTCTGAGTTCTTCAAAGAGTTCCCTGGAGAGTTCTTCATGGAGTTCGAGTCCATCGTTAGGCTCAATCGATTTACGCTTCGCCAAGGCAAGGCTAGCAAAGGGGATAAGCCCAAGAAGGATACCACCAATAAACTTATGATTAGTTTGAAACCATAATTTACAGATGAACCAAAAATCTTTTTTCTTTTTCTTTCTTTCCACATTCTATTACCTCTTCTTCTCTGCAAGAACAGAATCTTTTGTTGCAATAATTTTCTTAAAATAAGGAACTATAGTATCTATAGGCGTGTTATTACCACTAGTAAAGGAAGCACCCTTAGCAGTTTGGGGAATACCTTTATTACCCAAAAACATAGGATTTTGAATATCTAATTCAGCCCCCCATACATCTTTTTTAAAGTAATATTTAATGGTGTTAATCATATCTTCAATAATCTCATCTTCTTCCATTTTTTCATAAACTTTCCATTTCTTATCTTGCAAATCTTTCATTACTTCTTCTTTTGTTCTCAAAGAAGGAATATAAGAAAAATGAGCTAAAAAAAATGTAGCTAATATTAATAATGAAGAAACTATTAAACTTGAAATAAAGACTTTCCAATCTGAACTAAAATAAGCTACAGACAAAGCTCCAATACTTGCAAAAGCTAAAACAAAAACAATAAAGTACTGAACATTTAATTTATCTTTATCAGATAATGCTTTATTTGTAATATCCTCAATAAGAACAGTACTTAAAGCTATTAATGATGTATAAACTAAATAATCAATTGCCATTGTAATTGAAGTCTTAATTGACACACATATTAGAACCATCAATAAATCAGTAAAGAAAACCGTTAATCCTTTTTTATATAGGCCCTTTCGATATTCTTTTAATCGTTCTTTCATACTCACCTCCAGTAGTTGAGTTTTCTTTATATTACCCATTAATCCTGATATACCTTTCTCGATACCAGAAGCCAAATCCTTATTTAATACAGCAGCAAAAGTAACTCCAATTGCATTTCTTAAAACAAAAGTTGAGAGCTCACTCGCTTCAACCAAATTTAGATGTATTGTTATAAATTTAATTGTAAAATATGAGATAAGAGTTAAAATAAAAACAATTAGAAAATTAGGAATTTTAGTTAAATATTTTATTACAAATCCTATAAAATTTAATGGTATTGCAAGAATAATAAAATACTTAAAGACATTCATAATTACCTCTTTAATAAAGAGTATAATTTAAGATAAAAAATATTGCTTACAGTCTTTTCTTGACTATTAAACATTTTTTTTGGGTTTATAATATGGAGCATAAGAACTAAAAGCATCAGAGAATAAACCAACAAAGCCTCCAAGATTTGTTAAAGTTTTTCCATCTGTTTTTAAATAATTAACTTGATCAGTTATATATGATTTATTAAAATTATAACCCTTTTCATAATTATTTAATTTTGTCTTATAATTTTCTTCTTCAGTATTTATTTGTTCTGATAAAATAGATTTATTAAATTGATAACTTTCTATTTGATTATTATAATTTTCATATTGCTGTCTAACACTTTCATAACTACCATAATTTTCAAGATCACTTTTTATTTTAAATTTTGAAATAGCACTTGATCCTTCTTTTTCAGCAATTTTTTTTAAATTATTAGCTGATTCACTCATTCTAAAGCCACTATTAGAAGCACTTGAAATAGCTTTACCTGAGTTTTGCTTTACAGAATCTATAAGAGTTGCATATTCAATATTCATAATTCTACTATTATCTGAAGCAGTTCTTGCCCCTGAAGCAAGACTTGTTTTTTGATTATCTTGAGTCTTTTCTATATTTATACTTGTAGCTTCGATTTGGTTGTTAAGATTTGTTAAGTTCGAATTTAAGTCCATATCTAATCCACTTTTATAAATTTCTTTGTCTAAATCAATTTTTTTTAATTGTGAGTCATATTCATCTATTTTTTCTAATCTTTTCTGATCTTGGGTATACCAATTCATTGCGCCTTTGGCTACTCCGACACCTACAGCTAAAGCAGTAAATAACATAATCAAACCTCCAAATTAGTCAAAATTGCTAAAATTGATAAAGGATTATCATCAAGACTTTCTAAAACCAACTGTAATGTTGGATTTAATGGTGTAAATAAATTTGCTTCATAATTACCAAAAACATCACCTCTTGCTTTTTCCAATCTAGAGCCTAAAAATCCAACTAAAAATTCACTTGAATCATATAATTTAACTAAAACCTTCCACCCTGATTTTATTTCGCCAAGGGATGTTTTTGATTCAAAAGGATTCGTTACTAGTTTAGCCAAAAAAGGAATATCTAAAGTGTTAGAACAATCTGTAAATGAATTAAAATCGAAACGTTCTAAGCGTCTTTCACCTTCTCTTAATGTAATAATATAAACCTCTTGTCCTTCATCTGAATCTAACACACAAACAGATTCAATTATTCCTTCAATTTCAATATGTGACCAAGCTTGCTGACCATATTGCCTATTTAAAGAAAGGACGACCATCTCTCCATTATTTAATACAAAATATCCCATAGGTTCTGGGACTCTTTGCCATGCAAATTCTTTAACTCCACTTTCAAATATATGATCACATGTGAAAGTTAAATCATCTCCAGAAGCTCCATTTGAAGAATAAGAATATGTTCTCAATCTTTTTTTATCACTTTGTATATATAATATTTCATTGTTAGCCATTAACGCTTGGATGTTTGCAGAACCATAACCACTAATTTTAGAAATTGTATATTGTTGAGCATTAATATTTGCTGGAATAATCCATTCACTTGAGGCTGTTCCAACAAACATATATTGAGCAGGAGAAAACCACATTATTTTATCATTTGTTGAAGTTCCAACAACTAATTTTAATGCATTAGCTTCAGTAATAACTTCTTCATTTATTATTTTTGTTGTATATATTTTTGAATTATCATCTTCCCAGCCCTCTTCCCATGGCGGTGGTAATATTTCTTTTGATTCTTCCTGGATAACATCATAAAATTCAAATGAAATCTGAGACCCTACTTCAACTGGTTTACTAATCCAAATAGTATAAGGCTCTGTTATTGAAGAACCAAGCCATAATTTATTAGCATAAAACGCAACACAACTAGGATAATTATTTACTGATTTAAATAAATCTTGATGTTTTTCATCAGTAGAAAAAGCTAATTCACTATAAGCAAAAGAATCTAATCCTATATGTTTTATAATTTGAATAGGATGATTAGGATGCACTAAAAATAAAGTATCCCAGTTTTGTGCAAATTGTATTTCAAAAAGTTCTGATTCAGCGTAATCAGTTTGAGAAGTATTAATTAAACTATCATTTTTATAAATTTGTAAAAAATTATTTGAAAATAAAAAAAGATATGATGAATTGGCTGAATATACATATGGAATTATCCTTGTAATACCTTGATTAATTGTTAAGGTATCAACTTCGACTGTTCCCATACGTTTTTCTATTCCACCCTGGATTTTTGGTAAAAAATTAATTAAAGAAGCAACACTTTTTCCATAGATATCTAAATCCATTCTTCCATAAAGTCTTTTAGATATTTCACCATAAGAAAAATTGTTGCTATATACTTTGGCCATTAATAAGATGTTCCTTTTTTAAAACTATTATTTAAATCTGTTTTTATCATAGCTTGAGATTGCCATTGATATTGTTGGATAATCGTTGATAATAAATTATTCCCATTTGGCATAATTGTAGGTAGAACTATAATTGCAAGAGCAGTTGATACTAAATCCCAAAAATCAGGAGGTATATTATTAGGTATATCAGTTGTCATCCCCCACAATTCGAGATCAGAATCATTTGTAAAAATATAATTACCAGCTCTTCTATATTCTTCAGAAAAAACAGTAGATAATCTAATTAAGTTATTTGGTAATTTATAAGCAAAACTAAATCCCATTTTTTTATTTACTGTTAAATCTTGTTCAATTATCAAGGGTGTTATTAAGAAACTCCAACTATACTCTTCTTGTACTCTTCTTATAGCCTGTTGAAGTTTAAATTTACAGATACTAATATTTTTATCAGTTCCTTGATTATACCCCGCTTCTGTTAAATCATAATTAAAAAAAGCTAAGGTATTTTTTAGTATATAAAATTCATCCATCATTCTATTACTTAATTATTAGCATTACTTGAAAGAATTGCATCATCTTCTTGTTTATAATCTTTCATTATACCAGAAACTTCTTCTTCAAATCCAACTCCAATATCAAATTCACCGATTTTTTTTAAATTTCTATTTTTACATTCAGGATCTCTTAATTTTAATTTTTGACCACCTAATACCGTTCTTCCTTGATATGTTGTTGTTCTTAAAACTTGATAAATTCCACCTTTCTTTATCACTTTTTTACCCTTTCCTTCATTAGCATTTTCATTTTTTACTTGTGTTGATTGAGCCATGTTGAATCTCCCTAATTAGCCTATAAAAGGCTGTATATTTGCGAATAACTTTCCACCTGTAAAAACAGGATTAGTTCCAGTTAATTTTGCCTTTATACTAACTATTTGTTTTGTATTTTTTGGCAAAATTAAATCAATAAAATTTTTCCCTGGAATAATTTTGGAAGCTTCAATATTACAAATATTAAGTGAAGGTCCATATGTACCATCCTTATCTTTACTTTGTAAATAAAAACTAATACCTACATCTGTTCCAGTACTTTTTATTTCTTCACTATCTAAACAATAAGCGTATAAAGTTGCTTTTGAGCCACCTTTTTCAAAAGGCATTGGAGAACCAAAATCAATTTCATTTGAAATTTTGCTCTCTGTAGCTGTCAAACTACTTAAGCTAAAGAAAAAATTAGTAAATAAATTCATTCCACTTTCTAAAATCATAAAAAACCATCCTTATGCAATTATCCCTTCAGTTTCTAACATTGAAGAACATTCTCTTAATGTAAAAATATCATAACTAATATCCCCTGTTGTATTTTTAGGGATAACATCTGCATATTTAGCAGGAGTAACTCTACTACCATAATATTTACCAAAAGAAGATATAACTCTACTAGTAGTATAAATTTTAACGCTTCTTCTATCAGATTTTTTAAAATATCTAATTGCATCATGCATTGCAAAAGTTAATTTTTCCATTCCAGCTAAATCATTTGGATTAACATTAGCTATACGAATTGCCGACTTAGAGTTTTTTACAGCTAGTCCACCAGAAATAATAGCACTATCAGCAGCTTGGACAATTTCTCCTTCAGGAGTACTTATCCATTGGAAATCATGAGATTCATATTTGATTCCTTTTTGAGAAGTTCCTCTTGGATAAATTTGAGCAACTCCTTGATCAGGGTCAAAAAATACCATAACTATGGAACTTAATGAGCCATCTGCACCTTCTTTACTCATACCAGAATCTAAACAAGGTAATGCATAAGTTAATGAAGGGTCTGCAATCCCTACTCTATCTAAATCAGTTAAGTTGGCCATTCGAGGTAATAAACCAGTAAAACCTCTAGGATCATTTGCAATAGAAGCATTAAACAATAAAAACTCCCAATCCCATCCAATGTTACGAAGCATTCTATTAACTTGCCTTGTTCTTAATTGAGGACCATTAGGACTTGCATCGTATGTTTTTTTATTGGTTTTACACCAACCTTCCATACTTCCCATTAAATCTTGTCGTTTATAGTATCCAGCTTTTTTGGCTTTTACTGGACTATCTAAATCTGTTAATGAAGTTAATTCTCCAAAATTATAAGGAGTTTCAAACACACCAACATCTCTAGATAAATCAGTAGCTTCAGTATAAGGACACTCTTCACCAAAAGTTAATTCTCTACAAAACTCTTGACCTATATGAACCAATCTACCATCATTGGTTTGATTCATTACATCGGTCATTGTAAGATAATCACGCTCAGGCATTTATTAATACCTCCATCTTTTATTTACTTTTTCCAAATCCATACGGATCGTTCTTATCGAAAGTAGGAGTCAAAGCTCCTTCTTGTCCTTCTTCTTTAAAGAAATAACCAACTTTTGAAAAGATTTGGGCTACTAATGGGTTATTCAAAAATCCGTTATTTTCTAATTCTTTTTTTAAATTTTCATCATTTTCTGTTAAATGTAAAAAACCTCTAGTTACTGATTTATTATTTACTTCATATTGGTCTTTCCATTGTTCTTTAAGAGCAGCTAAACATCTTTCTGATGCTGCCTTTTCATAATCTTCATTACTTTGTTTAATAGAATTATCAACTGTTCCAAATAATTCTTTTGCTTGAGATACTGAAATCCCTAACTCTTTGGCTTTTTCAGAAAAAGCTTTTGCAGCTAAATTAGCAGGATCATATTTTTCATCAATTTTTAAATCAAATTGAGAATAGTCTAATTTTTCAGTTTCTTTTTCCTTTTGTGTATCTACCTCATTATTTAAATCAGTAGTATTGTTTGGTTCAGTATTATTATCTCCTTCTAAATCTGTTCCTGATGAATTCAGTCCATCTTCAGGAGCTAACAATAAATTCCAAAATAAATAATCTAAATGTTTTCTCATCCTCATCTCCTATACCATATCTATATTTTTATTTACCAAAGGTAATGTGAAAAACATATCAACAATTTTTCTAATGTTTTCTTCATCCAAAAAACCACATTCCTCTAATATTCCAACAACAAGATTATGAATAGCTATTTCTCCCTCATTGCTATTCATCTTATTAAATATTCCACCTGTAACTATTAATCGAGTTAATGCCTTTTTACCCTCTTCTGTTGCATAAACACTTCTTTCCTTATCTCTTTCAACAGAAAGCCTTGTCCCTTTTGTTCTTAAATATTGATTAATATTTTCAATTTGCCTTGAGTTAAGCACTTGAATTCGCCTCCATATTATTCATATGTTCTAGGTTTATATTTCCTGTATTTTTTGCTATTTGGGACATTTCAATCAGTTGTTGTCTTTCCTGTTGCTGTTGCTCTACTTGAAGTTGTTGTTGTTTTATTTTTTGTACATCTATATATTCTTTAATCATATTTTGAGGTAATCCTTGTGCTGTAGCTCCACCTCTTGCAATTTCATCCCAATCAAAATTTACTGAAGTATTTGGATTTATTTTTAAAATAGATGCAATGAAATTTAGGCCATGAATAATTCCATTAGCTTGCATAAAACTTCTCATTCGTTTTATTAAAGGACCTTCAAGTTCAATTTTAATTTGGCCATATTTTGCTGTTTCTTTTAATTGTTCTGGTAGTGGAGGAATATACCCCATTCGTCTTAAAATATTATATGTTCTCATTACTACAGGAATTATTATTTCTTGTTGAAGTGTATCCATAGTAGAAGCCATAAGAACTAAAGATTCACCTTTAATTTCATTTACCCATGTAGCTGTTTGTTGAACATCAGCAGTTCTCATTAAAATATCAAATAACTTAGCGGTAGTTGCTTCATATATATAATCTTCAAGCTTAGAAATAACATTTAATAAAGAATCTAATCTTAAAGTAGAGGCTAAGGAATAAGGTTGACCAGCATTCATATCTACATAATTTGTACTTCTAGGATTATTATTTACCCCGCCATCTGTTTGCCATGCATATGGAAAATACATTGCTGGTTCACTTTGTCTTTGAGAACCTGTTTGCATCGTTCTTGAAAAATCTTGAAGTTTGAGAATATCAGGAAGTAAATCCATAATTATTCCCACGCCATATGCATGTTCAGTTGTTTCTCTTCTATATCTAAAAATATGGTAGGGCAATTCATCATACCCTGATTCTTGCACTATTGTATTTCCTTCAAAGCTATAAACAACATGTGCAAATTTTTTTATTGTTACTTTTATGTTGTCTTTCTTTTCTTGACTATACATAATCCCTTCTGGATATACACAATCTAAAAATTTAAATGAAGTCGAATCCTGACTACCATTTTTATATGATTCAATAATACTCTTTGGTAATTCTTCACCAAATAATTGATAAGCTTGAATTGCTGTAAGTGAATATTCTCTAAATACAGTATCTACTTGTTCATAAGCATCTTCACCAATACAAACAAATTGAGGATCTATACATTTATAATGAATCTTTCCATGGTCTTGATCATCTAAAGACAATAAAATTCCCGTTCCCTGAATCAAAGCATCTAATATTGTCATTTTTACAGAGGAATAAAAGGAAGTTATGCTAAATAATTGTAATAAACTTTGTTGAACATTTTCTAAGTAATCAGAAGCCCCAGCAATTTTATCTGTTGAATAAAAATTTTTGTTTATTGAATTAAATCTAAACCAGTTTAAGGAAGGAGACATAACGTGGCCCATCAATCCATTACAAACTGTCATAATTGCTTTTTTGGGTAAAGTATTGAAAATAGGATAATCATTAGTCCAAATTGAATTTTTATTACCTGTATTCCTATGAGATACTATTTTAGCTGCATCAATACGGGTTTTCCAAGTTGACTCACGTGCAGTTTTTAAATTGGAATATTTATTTATAATTAAATTTGTAAGGATTTGTGTTTCTTCAATTTGTCTGGTAAATAACTTCATGAAAATAGTATTTCATATTTAAAAAATTCTTGCTTACAGCAAATTCACCATAATAAACCCTATGAAAAAGCTGTAAGCGAAATAAATTGTATTTTGATAAACTTTTAACCTATGAATAATACAGTCATATATAATAATGTAGGGAAAACTCTAGTTGTTGATAAAATAATTGAGAGGAAATCAAAACATATACAAACTCAAACTCAAAAAGAACAGTATTGTATTAAAGCTAGTCTTTTAGCTAATTATTCAAAATTACAAAACCAATTATTAACTTACGTTAGTGACAATTATCTTACAGCAATTGAAAAACAACAATTAAGAAAAGAAATGCTTTCAATAGATAGTGCCTTCTCTAGTTTAAGGACTCAAGCACAAGAGTTAAAATTTAATTTAAACACTTCAGAATACAATTCGATTTATCAAGATTATTTTACTCAATATACAAATCTAAAAAATTATATTAATCCTTATTTAGAAACAAATGAACCTGAAAGTATTGATAGCTCTATTATGCAAACAAAATTGAGTAATTATTACAATTCTGTATCTACGCTTGAAAAAAAAATCTTTGAAGTTTTATATGGCTCTACAAAAACCATTGATATTGAACTTACTTCTGAATTCTTTGTCTTTAAAAAAGAAAATATCCCAGCTTATGAACCTCAAATTATTAAAGCCTATATAAAAACATGGGATTCTTATGAAAACTGTCAATTCTATATTGATAATACTCTTAAAGAAATTAGTGACCAAGGAATCGTTGAAATAACATTAAATGATATACAAAACAAGGATAAGTTAATTTTGAAATTATTATCAGATGGATTAGAAACAATCAAAGAAATACGAAAGGTTTTTAATGGTGAAGATTCGTATGATATTCAAATCTTATCTTCAGATGGAAATGCTTTTAGAGTTGGAAAAGCAAGAACCGAACTTTCCGCCTTAGTCTTTAAAGGTGATAAAGATATAACAGCTTCGATAGATGCTTCATTATTTTCTTGGAAAAGAAAATCAAATGCTGAACCTATAGAAGATGCAAGATGGAATACAAGTAGCAAAGCTATTGGTAAAAAAACAATTACTATTACACCTGAAGATACAATTGGAAGGACAATATTTTCTTGTGAAATAGATATCTAGACAGGAGATTATAAAATGCCAAAAACATCGGCCCCTTACGCAATCATGGATTATAATGATGGTATAACCATTATTAGTAAAATTAACTCAAACCATCCAGAAACACTAACCTATGACCCAGCAACTGGTGGTTATAATCCAAACTGGAGTACTACACCTCTTTCATTAACTCCAGTAGCTTTTATTGCTGGAAAAGCGGGAGATATTATTTCTACTTGTTCAAACAAAACTTGGAGCTATAGAAAAAGTGGTTCAACCGCATGGACTACAATAACAAATGGAGTTGGAGGATTTACAATTAATTCTGCTTCAGTTTTAGGATATACAGGACATGGTTTATTTGATAGCTCCCACCTAACAGTAGAATTTAAATTTAGTTATACATATCATGATTCAACTTTAAATATTGATTTTACACATGAAGTAGTAAAAACATTTGCAAGGATTTCAAATGGAACATCGGTTGTTATTGCACGTATTTGGAGTGAAAATGGTGAACAATTTAAAAATCAAAGTATTCCTGAATCAATAACTCTAAAAGCTGAATTAATAAGAGGTGTTGTATCTGATGTATCAAACTTAACATATCAATGGCAAAAATTTAATGGAGGAACTTGGAGCAATATTACAAGTGCGACAGCTAACTCATATATTGTAACAGCTGATAGTGTAATAGGATCATCTCAATTCAGATGCCAAATTAAAGATACTGATTCAGCCTCTGACACTTATAATGAAACTTTTACATCTAATGGAATAGTAATATTAGATTTGACAGACCCATATCAAGCAGTTATTAATTCAAGTAATGGTCCTTTTTTTAAAAATGGAGTTGGCACTACTGTACTTACCTGTAATGTTTATCAAAATGGTCAAGAAGTTTTATCTGGGCTAACATATAAATGGTACAAAAATGGCTCTGCTGAAGTTATTGGAACTACAAAAACATTAACAGTTACAAATGACATGGTAAATATTAAGGCGGTTTTTACTTGTGAGGTTTATTAATTAATGAAAACCAGTGCAAATTATTCAATTTCAAAAATTTATGATGGAGATAAAACTTTTATAATCTGGGGAATTTCATCAAGTAATACTTCTACCCCAACAACATGGACTTATTCTGAGCCGAACCCTCAATCGAATGTTTTTATTTGGAGAAAAGAAGGACATGGCTTAGATGAAGCCTCAGCTTGTTGGGGCAATCCAATATGTATTACTGGGAATAAAGGAGATAAAGGAAATACTGGAGACCCTGGACCTGAAGGAGAGACAGGAAAACTTTCTATTGAGTTTTCAAATAATACAATTACAGTAAAACCTTTACAAAATATTGGTTTTATTAAAGCAAATGGAATGATAATAAACATTCTTACTACTAATAAAAATCTTACCAGTAATGGTGAAGGTTTAATAAGTTGCAATTATAATAATCCTTCAAATTGTATTATTAGTTTTGGAAGAATCGCTATAGATACAGATAATAATTTATTACAATTTGTTGATTATAATACAAATTCTTTAATTTTTTATATTAATGAAAATTCATTATCTGAGAGAAACATCTTTATTGGAAAATTTTATGTAAATAATAATATAATAATTAATGCTGAAGTACTAAATCCAATTAATGTTTATGATTATGCTGGAGAGAAATTAATAAAGATTATTTCTAATAATTCAACAAATCCTACTGAACTTGAACAATGGGCAAAAGCTTTAAAAATCGATTCTTTTATTGAAAATTTGGCTGCTGCTAATTTTTTTGTTAATAGACTATTTGCAAATAAAATAAAACTTACCTCAAATGGAGCTATTTATTCAAATTATTTTACTGATAATGGTACAGTCAATGCTTCATCTAATGCTGACCATGGAGTGTATATTGGTTCAGATGGTCTTGTTAAGATGTGGCAGGCTTATCTAAGTGGTATTACTCTGGATAATGGTTCATTTATTTCTAATGAATTTTCAACACAAAAAAGTGGGGGTAATAATGTAAACATTTCTGAAACTATATCTACTTCAAGCTATGATATAGGTTACTCATCTAATTTCTTTCAGGAAATTGAAAATAAAAAGGTTGAACTTATAACATCCGGTTTATCAGGCTCTATACATGGAGAATATAAGGGTGTGCCATTTACTTCTGTATATTATGAGGGTTTAGGCAAGAGTTCTATGCGTTTTATCACGCTTGAAGATGGTGTTTTACATTTAGGAGAAGTTAATTTATTTGAGGATTATAGAACAGGTAATTTACTTTACGATACTGTAAAGTCTACTGATAGTTGTTTTGCAACTTATAATACTTGGAATACCTCCTCTATAGTAATGGAAGGGCGACAAGCGAATAGTTTAATAGCAACTTTAAAAGGATTAATCCCTAACAATACAGCATGTAATTTTACAGGTAGTTATACTATAGATAAAATAGGGACATCAAATGACTTCTCTGGTGAAAATGGTAAAGTTATTGTAGGTAATTCTAGTGTTTCTTTTTTTAATACAAATAATGTGTTAGTAGGTGCTTTCACAGATTATGATATTTTACAAGATGGAACGTCTATAGTTTTAGCAGTTGATGCCATATTAGCAGGTATTACTACCATGCATATCACGCCTTTCTCAAATGAAGATTATGATGTAGGACAATCAGATAAAAAATTTAAAAATGGGTATTTTGGTTCAGTATATAGTAATAATTTGTATAGTGATAATTTGTATATTGGCAATAATAGAATAGATGGGATAATCACTAAAACGTCTAGCGGCACTGAATGGTATATAAAATTTTCAAATGGATTTACAATTAGGGGCGGATATGTTTCAGGAAGTTCAGGATTAAGAACTATAAGTTTAAGTCCACCCATGGAAACTTCTTCTTATACTGTAATGACGACTGTAACTAATGTATCTTCTGACGTTTCATATTCTTTCCCTACAAGTAATTTAAATGCAAGTTATTTTAAAGTATATCAAAGTCAAGGGAGGGCTTTTAGATGGTTAGTAATGGGATTTTAAAGATGAAAATTGGATATAAAGTAAATAAAAAAGATTATAATAAAGAAGAAGAATTTAATACGAAATGTTTAGAAGTTCAAGGTTTTGTAAACAATAATAAAGGTCTGCGTATTTTAGAAAATGATGAAGGAATTGAAATAATTGAAGAAATAGTAGACGAAACACAAGAACTTTTATATGCTTTTGAAGCTTATTTAGTTGATACAAAAGATTTGGTTATTGAGTGTTTTGAAAAAGGGTTAGTGTTTAAAGAAGAATATCCTGAAGAATTTGAAAAAAGGGAACAAGCAAGAATTAAGATAAATGAACTTAGAAATATAATAAAATAAATATGTAACACGAAGATTTGATGTGTCTCAATCATTGAAATGAAATCATAAAGTAATCCCCAACTTAAAATTAATTAGAGAAGAATTTGCTATCGTTAATATTAGCACTGCATTCCATGAATTTGTTTTTTCAAAAAATAGGATTATAAATATCCCCTAAACTAAATGCATAATTTAGAAAATTTCTTTAATGAATATTCAGAAAAAAATTAAAGAACAAACGAGAAATAATAATTAAATCTCAAGAAGCAAGAACTAGAATAAATGAAATAGAAAGTCTTTCAAAAATAATTGCACAATAAAATACCTTAGAATAAAAAACTTTAGAATAGTATAAAATCCTCGAGTTAACTTTTTTTTATCAACTTTATTACTTTATATGCAAACAATTAAGTTACAAAAAAGGCTAATGAATTTTGGTTGCACTTTCCTCGAACCATTTTGGTTGCAAGTCGCAGCAAAATTTTCTTTTTTTTCATTATTGACACTAACTTTTAAATGTGCTATATATTGACAAGGCATTAGGCAAGCGAGCTTTTTAGTAAGAAAAACACAGTTTTTAATGTTGAATAAGTTGGCGTTCGTAGCTCAGCTGGATAGAGCGTCGGACTTCGAATCCGCAGGTCGAAGGTTCGAATCCTTCCGAGCGCAATTCTTAATGCTGGGAATATGGGCCGCTAGCTCAGCTGGTAGAGCAACAGACTCTTAATCTGTGGGTCAAAGGTTCGATCCCTTTGCGGCTCAAAGTATTATTTTTATTTCGCGAGAGTGGTGAAATTGGCAGACACGCTAGATTTAGGTTCTAGTGCCGTAAGGTGTGGGGGTTCAAGTCCCCCCTCTCGCAATACTAATTGCAAAAGCAATTATATATTTTTTATGCGAAAGTAGCTCAGTGGTAGAGCTCCACCTTGCCAAGGTGGATGTCGCGGGTTCAAGTCCCGTCTTTCGCTTTTAAGCAACTCAATAACGAGTTGCTTTTTTTTTGTTTAATTTTTTAGGAAGATTATTTATTGAGTTTTAAAATATTTATTTATTTATAAAAAAGAACTATAATCATTGAATTAAAAATATTTGGAGACTCCCATGAATAAAGACAATAATGAAGAAAAAATAAAATCCTGGGAAAAAGAAGAACAAATGTTTTTCTCAGGTTGGGATTTCTCTCATATTGAAAACAGAGTTTTAAGTAAAAAACTACCTTGGGATTATAAAAAAATTATTAAAGACAATTTAAATAATAATATGACATTATTAGATATGGGTACCGGTGGAGGAGAGTTTCTTTTAACGCTTAATCATCCATATGAAAAAACATTTGTAACTGAAGGGTATTTGACTAATTATGAAATTTGCCTGCAAAAACTAAAACCTTTAGGAATTGGAGTTAAATTCATAAAGGATGATGATAAAATAGAATATGAAGATAATAAATTCGACATCATTATTAATAGGCATGAATCCTTCAATGTAGAAGAAATAAAAAGAGTATTAAAACCCCAAGGCTTATTCATTACCCAACAAGTAGGAGGTTTAAATGATTATGATTTATCAAAAAGAATTAATCCTAACTTTACTCCAAAATTTAAAGAGAACAATCTACTTGAGATTCTATCCAAATTCAAGGCTCAAGGTTTTCAGATAATTCAAGAAAATGAAATTATGAATCCTGTTAAATTCTTTGATACTGGAGCTTTTGTATATTTTGCAAAAATAATCGAATGGGAATTCCCCGATTTTTCTGTATCAACACACACGCAAGAATTATTGAATATTGAAAAAGAAATTCAAGAAAAAGGTTATTTATTAGGGACAGAACATAGGTATTTATTAGTAGCAAAAAATAAATAATTATTTATAGCTAACAAATAAAAAAAATATATTAAAATTGATTACAAATTCTTATTAAAAAAATATAAGCTATTTTTAAAATTTTCACAATCTGTTTTTTTGAAAAACCTTCATTTAAAGCTGTAAAAATAAGGTTTTATTGTTTTTTAGCTAAATAATAAAATTCATTATTTTATTAATATTTTTATCCTATTTTTTCACAAAAAATTTAATTAAAAAAAATATAAAAAATTAATCAAAATTGATAAAAAAAACATTGATTTTTTTTAACTTCAGGACTATATTGCAAGCATCCAGAGTTGAGGTGGATTCAACATTTGTTGTAAGTGCTTCCAACCTATAAAGGCTCTCCTTTTTTTTAGAGGGAACATGTTATGATATATAGCATAAATGGACTTCAAGGCAATTCTAGCCAATACGTTACAGAAAAGAAATCAACATTATTTGACTTAGATTCTGAATATCCCGCGGTATCCTTTCATAATATTTTCGAAAGTGATAAAACAAGAAATTTTAGAAAGAAATTTTATAGCCAAGTCCCTGACTCACAATGGAATGATTATAAATGGCAGCTTTCTCACAGAATTTCAACATACCAAGAAATTTCTAAATTTTTAACATTAAAAGATGAAGAAAAAAAAGCTATGGATGTTGAGAGTACTCATTGTCCTTTCGCGATAACTCCTTATTACTTAAGTATTATTGATTTAGAAGACCAAAATTCTGCTCTTAGAAAAACTATGATCCCAACTATCAATGAATTAATTGTTAGCAAAGGAGAAAGCGAAGACCCTTTATCTGAAGAAGAAACCTCTCCAGTTGAAAGTATTGTTCACAGATATCCTGATAGAGTATTATTTTTAACAACTGCTTTTTGCTCCTGCTACTGTAGATATTGTACAAGATCTCATATGGTTGATGGACACACACAATCATTAAAGCAACATTGGCAAAATGGCTTTGATTATATTAGAGAACACAAAGAGGTTCGTGATGTAATTATATCTGGTGGAGATCCGTTAACATTAAGTGACAGTGAAATCGAATACTTACTTGATAATATTTTTGCTATAGATCATGTTGAGATGGTTAGACTTGGAACAAAAATACCAATGGTTTTACCTCAAAGAATTACTGAGAATTTATTAACAGTTTTAAAAAAACATAAACCCTTATATTTAAGTGTTCATTGTACACATCCTGATGAAATAACTCCTGAATCAAGTAAAGCTATAAATAGTATTGCTGATGCTGGTATTGTTATGGGTTCTCAAACAGTATTATTAAAAGGTGTAAATGATGATCCTAAAGTAATGGGAGATTTAATGCATGCTTTATTAAGAGTAAGAATCAAACCATACTATTTATTCCAATGTGACCCAATTATTGGATCAAAGCATTTTAGAACTTCAATAGCCAAAGGAAAAGAAATTATCCATAGCTTAAGAGGTTTTACAAGTGGATATGCTGTACCTCAATATGTTATTGATGCACCAAAAGGTGGAGGGAAAATTCCTGTTCTTCCTAATTATTACAAAGGAAGAGATAAAGACAATCTTTATTTATACAATTACCAAGGAAAAGAATATGCTTACCCAGATAATAAGGAAATGCAAGAATGAAAAAAACTATTGGAATAACATATGATTTAAAAGATGACTATCTAAAAAAAGGCTATGATAGTGAATTAGTTGCAGAGCTAGATAATATTGAGACTATTAACGCAATAGATGAATCTCTTAAAAAATATGGATACAATACAGTAAGAATAGGCAATATTTTTGATCTTGTAAAATTCTTAAATGATGGTAATAAAGTTGATTTAGTATTTAATATTTGTGAAGGACTTTATGGATCTTCTAGAGAATCACAAGTCCCTGCCCTTCTCGAAGCATATGGAATTGATTGTGTATTCTCTTCTTCTCTTGTTCTAGCCATTACTTTAAACAAAGCAATAGCAAAAACAATAGTAAGAGAAAAAGGTGTCCCGACTGCTGATTATTTTGTTATTAACGAAATTGATGATTTAGATAATATTCATATTGAATATCCTTTATTTGTAAAACCACTATATGGTGGTACAGGAATTGGAATTAGTGATAAATCTATTGTTAACAATGAAAAACAGCTCTATAAAGAAGTTAAACATCAATTAAATAGTTATAAACAACCTATACTAATTGAAAAATTTTTAGATGGTAGAGAATTTACTGTAGGCGTAATTGGAGAAGGAAAAAACTCTAAAGCAATTGCCACTATGGAAATTTTAATTGATAAAAACAGTGATGATGGAGTCTATTCCTATAAAACAAAAAGTGAATATTTAAACTATGTAAAATATGCTTTAGTTGATGATATTGAAAAGAAAAAATGTGAAGAAGTTGCAATTAATGCTTGGAATGCACTTGGATGTAGAGATGGAGGAAGAATTGATTTAAAAATGGATAAAAAAGGGAATGTTTATTTTCTTGAAGTTAATCCATTAGCTGGATTAAATCCTATTGATTCTGATTTACCTATTTTATGCAGATTAAAAGGTATTTCATATCAAGAATTAATTGAATCAATAATGGATGCTGCAAACTTTAGAATAGCAGCACAAACTCTATAATTCTAAAAAAGGGTTTTTATGAAAATCTTGATATTCATTGATAAATTATCTTCTTCACCCACAAAGGATGAAGAAGATACACTTATCGAAGCTAATGAAGTTAAATCAGCCTTAGTTAAATTAGGCCATAATGTTATTATTTCTAATTTTGATTTTAATTTAAATAATAATTTGGAAATAATAAATAAAGAGAGCCCAAATTTAATATTTAATCTAGTTGAAACATTAGAAGGTAGTAGCACACTTCATATAGCTCCTCTATTATTTGAAAAAAAAGAAATCAAATATACTGGAGGGACCTCTTCTTCATTGTTTTTAACTGGTGATAAAATTCTAGGGAAATACTTTTTTAAAAGTTTAAATATAAAATACCCCAAATTTTATTACAAAAAATCTAATAAAGTTTCTTCGTCTCTAATAAATAATAAAGTTATAGTTAAACAAATTGACCAAGAAGCCTCTTGTGGAATTGATGATAATTGTGTAACCACTTTTAAAAACGCTTTAGAAATCAAAGCTTTTATAAAAAAAAATCCTAATATGTTTATTGAAGAATATATTGAAGGTAAAGAATTTAATGTATCTGTACTTTCAATAGATTCTAAAATTGTAGTATTACCTATAGCAAAAATGGAATTCAACAACTTTCCAAAAGATAAACCTCAAATATTAAATTATAAATCAAAATGGGACGAAGACTCCTTTGAATATAAAAATACAAATAGAACCTTTAACTTATTAAACGAAGATCAAGCATTGATTAAAAAAATGAGTGATATTAGTAAAAAATGTTATAGTGGACTAGGCAGAAAAGGATATCTAAGAGTAGATTTTAGAGTTGATAAAAACAATATTGCTTATGTCCTTGAAGTAAATATAAATCCTTGCATAACCCATGATAGTGGGTTTGTGGCCGCTGCAAATCAATACGGAATTTCTTACGAAAAGCTAATAAATTATATAATTAATGAGGAAGAAAATGGATAATTACACTTTTAGGTATGAAGTACAATACTCGGATTTAATAAGTATCAAAAACATTCTAAGTGAAAGCGGATTTTTTAATGATTCTGAAATTGATATTGCTGTATCATTAATTCAAGAAAAATTAGAAGATATAAGAGAAAGCTCTTATCAGTTTATTTTTCTTGAAGATGAATTTGGTGTTATTGGTTATACTTGTTATGGTTACATTGATGGAACAAAATCAAGCTATGATTTATATTGGATTGCAGTAGACCCAAATTACAAAAGAGAAGGATATGGCACTTTGTTATTAAAAAAAGCAGAAACTTTAATTAGAAGTAAAAAAGGCTCACATATCTATATTGAAACATCATCTACATCTCTATATGAACCAACGAGATTATTCTATGAAAACAATGGTTATAAAAAAGAAGCTGTATTAAAAAATTTCTATAATGAAGGTGATGATAAAGTTATATTTTCAAAAAAATTATAATTTTTCATAAATTAAATTTATATATTT
Organism: Spirochaetia bacterium; assembly: GCA_009930325.1. GTDB lineage: Bacteria > Spirochaetota > Spirochaetia > Sphaerochaetales > Sphaerochaetaceae > Pleomorphochaeta. The sequence continues at coordinate 19,863 of RZYO01000043.1, forward strand.
AAAAAGAAGTGTTTCAATAAAAATGAGACACTTCTTTATTTTTCTCTAAAACAAATATAAAGATTTAATAAAAACTAATAAACAAATTTAATAATTAATATTGTGCTTTTGCACATACAATTGACATTTTCTCCACATTAAACTCTTCAGCAATCAAATGACATTTAGTTAACAAGAGATAGAATAAATTATTACGTGGGAATTCACTTAAACTTTCATAATTTCCTTGACCTTTTGCTATTACCAAATCAGAATCTTTATATAATTTATTTAAATTTGGAGAACATCTATCTAATACAGTTCCTAATGAACTATCACCATTTTCAACAATAATTGCAAATTTATCCATACCTACTTGAAGAGCATCACTAAGTAAAACATCATTAACAGCACTTTGACCTCTTACAACATAATAGATTTCAATTTGAGGATAAAAATCTTTAATGGTCTCAATAAATATTCTATCAAAAACAATCTCACCACAATTATCTCCAACATATAATATTTTTTTACTATGCTTAATTGCATCTAATAATTGATCAGAATCATCAATTCCAAATTTTGCATGTTCTATTTTTTCAATTGAATTAATCAATTGCTCAATAGAGAAAGTTTTTTGTATTGCTAAGTCTAATAAATTACCTTCAATAGCAGTTGCTAAAGCCATTTTTAAAGGATTTTCAGACTTTTTTATTACGGCTTCTAATTGAGGAACATATTCCATAAATTTGCTATTATAGGATTCTCTAATCTCTTTATATAAATCTTCATTATCAAAATGGCTAGTTATTACTTTCCAAGCATTTCCATATATTTCTGGTGAAGTTTTAGAAAAATCATCCCCTTCAATACAACTTTTTACTTTATTCAAAAGAACAAGATTCTCTTCTCTATTTAAATTCTTCATTTTAGAAACTTGTGCTACTTGGTTAAGTATACAATTAGTGCATTCGAGTGCAAACTTCATAATTCTAATCCCTACTTTTATTTTTTTATTATTATTGATTCTAACTCATGAGTCGCGAGTTCTCAGTGACTCAGAGTAAATCTTGATTTATTATACACTAAATTTTTAATTTTCCAAATATTGAAAGAAAGGGTGATATAAT